>NZ_JBBMXH010000010.1:0-76436 GCF_037996725.1 Xenorhabdus entomophaga | reverse complement strand
CAGGGAGTACTTAGGTCAAAATGCCTTCAAAACACCACAAAGAAAATCATGTAAAAACAAGACATTGAATGCATGTTTTGAAAGACTTAATTATTAAGATCCTGTATATGAACGGTCAAAGAAAAACTATCACTAAGTGAAATACAGAGAATCCTATGGGTCTTTAACACGGTATTCAACATAATGAAAAAGTGATTGAGTTTGAGCAGGTTAAAAAGCACTACAAGGATTATCAGGCGCTTAAAGGCATTACTTTAGATGTTTATCGCGGTGACATTTATCGTAGGAATGAGAATTTTCCGTTGGTATTGAATAAATTATACCAAATGAATTTAGACGAAGAGTATAAATTGGTGGCTGTATTTAAGCCACCAATGTATGACTTACCAAATAATGCTTATTTATAAAATTATTGGTAATGCCAGATTTTATTTACTTATTATCAGTAAATTTTTCCAGATAAAAATTAAAATGATATTTTCCTACTTTCTCAAACCGCATATGAGGGGGTTTTGTTCCATCGTGAGTAATAATATCAAGATCGGTGCCATTATATTTAAAATAAACAGCCCCCTGAATTACCGGGATATTTTGAGCATTAAACACCGCGACGGAAGTTACATATTCTTTCCCATCTTTGGGTATAAGACCAACCACCTCATAATCGCCATTTGAATAACAATCTACTGGATTAGGGATTGTATAGGTCCGGATATTCATCCTGAATATTTGAGGGTCTCCTGACTCGTTAATCAATTTCACTGCTAACAAGTCACGGTTTGACGGCGATACAATAAACTTTGTTAATCCTTTAATATCACTGATATCAGCCTGGCTTGTATCCCATTCGCGATAAATTTGCCCAGCTTCACTCTCAGTGCTATGCCGCCAGGCAAAAATCACTGACTCAAGGCCTATTTCAACTGAAAGAAACTTATCATTTAATGGAGAGCCTGCTAAATTTACTAATTTACTATTTTCCGGATATGGATAAGAGCTCCCAGTATAATTTTTTTCGGTATAAAAGATAGCACCATTGGTTAGTTTAGTTTTAGACATAATAGATATCTTCCTTATGTTTATTGAGATATGGTGAATTAGAATAAGGGAACGGATTTATATGTCAAGGTAATGGATGACTCTTATATTGATCTTTTCTTTTAAAAAATAATTGATTTAATTTTGCTTTTTATGGGGTTAATAAATGAGGGCGTTTTTATTTAATGGGGTTTATTCTGGATTTTATTTCTATAATATTTATTATTTTAATAATTTATTAAATAAATAATCATAATGATTATTGGTAAGGGTAATATATCCACAAAAAATAAGTCCGGTGATTTTAAATACATTTTTTTACAAGTAGATTAGTAAATAGGGCAGCCATATTGGCTGCCACTTATTGATAATTAACGGCACATTTTACTTACCTCTACAACCGTTTATCCACACTAATTATAGCTGTTGCCAACTCCTGAACAAAAGGTTGACGCATGATGGTGATGTGATCACCAGATAAACTCTGTGCCGCAACTTCTCCGGTCAGGATTGTCTTCCATCCGTCAATAAAACGCTCGACAGAAGTATCTGGCTCCTCATGGTCTGGCTTATCTTCTGCCATAAATAGGTTAATCTTTCCTGAATAGCGCTCTTGTGGTTGATAAGTCATCAAAGAGTGAGCCTTGTACACACTTAAATAAGTTGCTATTTCACGAGATTCAAGTTGAGGTGGCAAAAGCTCCTCTTCAATCAGGCGAAGTCGCAAGCTATCAATCTGCTCTTCTTCTGTCATAGATTGAAATTCTTCTTCAGTGAAGTTCTCTTCGGCTCCTTCCAGTGCCGCAAAAACATTACCGAATTCGGCTATCCACTGGCTATTAGACCATTCTGATTCAACCCGTTGCGCTAGGCTCTCAGGAGGAGATTCGCTATCGACCAAAGCCAGTAAGCCAATGCTTTCACCTTGTTGAACAAGTTGCTGAGCCATTTCAAAGGCAAGCCAGCCTCCGAAAGAATGTCCGCCCAAGTAATAAGGGCCGTTTGGCTGGACTTTTCTAAGGTCGTTGATCATTGCGCCAGCCATAGCTTCAAGGCTCAATGGAGGCGCATTGCGGCCATCCAGTTCCGGAGACTGCATGCCCCAAACCGAATAAGACCCTTCTAATGCTGTCGCCAATTCCCGCAAGTAGAATACATGCCCTCCGGCTCCCGGTGCAAAGAACAGCGGTGTTGCCTTGGTATTCTGCGACAGAGCGACCATAGAACCCACATCAGCATTCTCACGGTTTTCAATGGCGTGAGCCTGATCTTTGATGGTTGTAAAGGCCATCAAACGCGCCATCATATTCTGTTCCAGTGCAAACTTTTCTACAGCCAAAGAGCAGGCTTTCAGGATGAGCAGCGAATGCCCACCTAATTCGAAGAAGTGGTCATGACGGCTGACACACTCTAATCCCAACAATTCTTGCCAAATCTGAGCCAGTACTGTTTCCACTTCGCCCTGAGGGGCTTCATAACCACGAGCCACGATGGCAGATTGGTCAGGAGCAGGGAATGCCTTACGATCGATCTTACCATTGGATGTGAGTGGGAAAGCATCAAGGGTGACGAATGCGGCAGGCAGCATATAGTCTGCAAGATGCTGTGAAAGTTGCTGGCGCAGTTCACCGGGAACGAGTGTAACGCCGGGCTGGGGCTGAACATAGGCGACGAGCCGTTTATCATCCGGGGCTGTTTCACGGACAAGGACAATGGCTTCAAGCACGCCCTGACATTGCACTAAACGGGTTTCTATTTCGCCAAGTTCGATGCGGAAACCACGCAGCTTGACCTGAAAGTCATTGCGTCCCAGATATTCAATTGTGCCGTTTGGCAGCCAGCGTCCCAAATCACCGGTTTTGTACATGCGGGCATTGGGCTTTTCTTTGAATGGATCGGCAACAAATTTCTCTGCTGTCAGTTCTGGGCGGTTCAGATAGCCACGGGCAACACCTGCACCGCCAATGTGAATTTCACCACTCACTCCAAGAGGAGCAGGTTGTCCGTGTGCATCCAGAATATAAATGCGGGTATTGGGCAGTGGGTAACCAATCGGAATGTTATCGGTGATATCTGTCGACTGTTTACCATCCAGTTTTAATGTGGTTGCAATAACTGTCGTCTCCGTCGGGCCATATGAGTTGATCCAACGGCACGATTGGGTTTCCGGTCTTGACTGCCAGTTCAGCAAATGACGAAGTTCTGCTTTCTCACCGCCGACAATCACGGTACGCAGATGTTGGCCGAAGCCACTGCGTCCCGCCATCATCTCCTGTACCCATTGGTGCCAGAAAGCGGTCGGCATATCCATGATGGTAATTTGTTGGTCGTTCAGTAAAGCGACAAATTCTGCATCCGGCACGCGGATATGCGCAGGGCGCAGAACTAAGGTTGCACCGGAGGCAAGGGTCGGGAAAATATCGGATACTGAGGTATCAAATGCCACCGTCGCAAATTGCAGGATGCGATCCCCTGACTGAGGTTCACTGGTCTTGTGCTGAGCATGGATGAAGTTCACCACGTTACGGTGTTCCAGCATTACACCTTTTGGTTGTCCTGTTGAACCCGATGTATAGATGATATAGGCCAGGTGATGCGGTTTGAGACCCAATTGAATGGCGTCAGGATTATGTTCAGGCTGTTTTGCCACGTTATCCCGCTGAGTCGCATCATCCATCAGCCAGACATCTAAGCCTTGTACTGGTAAATGAGCGTGTAAATGTTGCTGGGTCAACAGTAATACGGGCTGACTGTCCGATAACTGATAGGCCAATCGATCAACGGGATATTCCGGATCGAGCGGAACATAGCCGGCACCCGCCTTGAGAATTGCGTACATGCCAATGATCATATCCAGACTGCGGTCAACACAGATAGCGATACGATCATCAGGACGTACACCCGCCGCAATTAATTGATGCGCGAGTTGGTTGGCGCGGCGGTTCAATTCGGCATAACTTAATTGTGTGTCACCAAATACCAGTGCAGTCGCCTCCGGTGTGCGTTCTGCCTGTTGTTCGAACAATTGGTGGACTAACATATCCTGCGGATAGTCCAGCGCAGTATCGTTAAAATCTGCCAATAACCGGGTGCGTTCTGCCAATGGCAGGATATCGATTGATTGGATTGCCTGCTCAGGCGCATTTTGTAATGCGGCCACTATTCCTTTCAGTGCGGCGTTGACATAGGCATTAATGCGCACAGGGTTAACTCGCTGGCTGCATTGTGCCGTGAGTTCGAAGCCGTCATCAAAATCATCAACATCCAGTGACAACGGATAGTTACTGCGCTCTGCACTTTCCTGTTCCTGAATGCCTTCCCATACCGATGATCTGGATTGTTCGTCATCACGCGGGCTATGACGGAAATTGAGCAAACTGTTAAACAGTGGCAATGAAGCCTGAACGCCACTGCAACGCTGGGCAATGGCTAATGGTGTTTGCTCATGATCCAGCAATTCGCTCAAGCGCTGATAAGTTTCCTGTACCGCCTGCTTAACCGTGCGTTCCTGCAATTGAATGCGGACGGGCAGGGTGTTGATAAACATACCGAGTACCTGAGAAGCGCCCAAGCCTCCCTGTAATCGACCCAACAGAACGGTGCCGAACACCACATCATCACGACCGCAGCATTGTGCCAACACCTGTGCCCATGCGACATGGAACAATACGGCTGAACTGATACCCTGCTGGCGGGCACAATCACGGATCTGCTGTGCCAGTTCGCTGTCCAGCGTGAAGATATCTTCCACTATTTCATCGTGTTCATCACGATTGCTTCCCTGCACATCAAGTAAATCAAAGGGCAGGGTAGGCTCTTCTACGTCCCCCAGTAATTGTTGGAAATAAGCCTTGTGTACTTCAATCGGTATTTTGCGGGTTTCGGCAATAAAATTGCGATAAGGCACGGTCACGGGCAGGCTGTCTGTTTCCCCTGAAAGCAATGCCTGTATTTCACCGAAAATGATTTCCAGTGACAGGTGATCACAAACCAGATGATGATGCAACAAGCTCAGCCACCACTGTCCAGTGGCAGGATCTTTAGCTGTATAGGAGGCCAATAATGGGGCTTTGGTGATATCCAGACGGATTGTGTCAGGATCGGTAAGACGTTGTAATTGTGTTTCGGCACTTTCTGCCGCAGATAACGTCAACTCAGTAATCGGCATTGCTGCATGGCGGTAAACAACCTGCACAGGCATTGGTAATTCCTGCCAATGGAAGGCACTACGTTGAATATCATGCCGATCAATAACCTGCTGGAGTGCATGTAAGAAGCCGTCCAGTCTGGTCCGGCTGTCAAAGTTTATGAGAATGTTTTCGAGATAGGTATCGCCTTCTTCTTCCCGTAAATGGTGGAACAGAATGCCTTCCTGCAATGGCCCAAGCGGGTAGATATCCTGAATATTGGCAACACCTCCCGGTACGCGGGCAATAATCTGGTCGATCTGGGCCTGAGTTAATTCCACCAGCGGCAGCATATCCGGGGTAATGTTCTGGCTGTCGTCACGGATCAGATTAGGTGGAATGGCCTGTCTATCGGCATCCTGATCACTATTCTGATTTAAGCGGGCGCTCATGGCAGATAGTGTGGGGGCGGAGAAGACGGCGCTGACATCAATCGATAACCTTTGCTGGCGTAATTGTTCGATTAGGCTGACTACCAACAGAGAATGCCCGCCCAGTTCAAAGAAATTATCGTGGCGTCCGACCTGCTCTAATCCCAGCAAGGATTGCCAGACCGCTGCCAGTTTCTGCTCGATTTCGCCTTGTGGTGCTTCAAACTCACGGCTGACAGTAGCGGTGCGATCAGGGGCCGGCAGTGCTTTGCGGTCTAATTTACCGTTGGCGGAGAGCGGGAAGGCATCCAGCATGACAAAGGCACTTGGGAGCATATACTCCATCAAGCTGACACTCAGTTGCTCGCGCAGATTGGCGGGGGTCAGCGTGACGCCCGTTTGCGGGATCACATAAGCGATGAGACGCTTGTCACCTGCTTCTTCTTCACGGGCGATAACGACGGCATCGCTGACGCCTTCACAGTTTGCCAGTTGGGCCTCAATCTCTCCCAGTTCAATGCGGAAACCGCGTATCTTGACCTGAAAATCATTGCGTCCCATATACTCAATCATGCCGTTTGGCAGCCAGCGTCCTAAGTCTCCGGTTTTATACATACGGGCATTGGCCTGTTTATTGAATCGTTCGGCGCTGAATGGATCGGCAACAAATTTTTCTGCGGTCAGTTCTGGCCGGTTCAGATAACCACGGGCAACCCCTGCACCACCGATATGAATTTCACCACTCACGCCGACAGGAACCGGCTGACCGAGTGTATCTAAAATATAGATACGGGTATTCGGCAGTGGTCGGCCAATCGGAATATTGTCAGTCACATGCGGAGAATGTGGGTTATCGATCGTTAACGTTGTGGCAATGACCGTTGTTTCAGTCGGGCCATAGGAGTTTATCCAACGGCAGGATTGTGTCTCCGGGCTGGACAGCCAGCCAGTTAAATGGCGGTGTTCCGCTTTCTCTCCACCTACAATGATCGTGTGCAGATAGGGGCTGAAACCACTGCGACCCGCCAACATCTCTTGTACCCAGTGATGCCAGAATGCAGTTGGCATATCCATGATGGTGATTTTTTGTTCCCGCAGGAAATCAACAAATGTTTTATCCGGTATTCTGATATGCGGCGGACGCAGAACCAGTGTCGCGCCTGAGGCGAGGGTGGGGAAAATATCAGACACTGAGGTGTCAAAGGCCACGGTAGCAAATTGCAGGATACGATCACCCAATTTAGGTTCGCTGGTTTGTTGTTGAGCGTGGATAAAGTTAACTACATTGCGGTGTTCCAGCATCACGCCTTTAGGCATTCCGGTAGAACCGGAGGTATAGATGATATAGGCCAGATGGTGCGGTTGCAGCCCCAATTGGCTGGTATCGGGGTTATGGGTCGGCTGTTGTGCTACGCTTTCCCGGTTATGTTGTTCATCCAGCAGCCAGACAGGGACGTCCTTTATCGGCAAGCGTGCCTGTAAATGTTGCTGAGTCAGTAATAAGGCGGGCTTACTGTCCGATAACTGATAAGCCAATCGTTCAGCCGGATATTCCGGATCGAGCGGAACATAGCCCGCGCCCGCCTTAAGAATGCCGTACATGCCAATGATCATATCCAGACTGCGATCGGCACAGATTGCCACGCGATCGTCAGGACGGACGCCGGATTCAATCAGTTGGTGGGCTAATTGGTTGGCATACCGGTTCAGTTCTGCATAACTCGGTTGGCTCGCGCCGAATACCAGCGCGATGGCATCTGGTGTCAGCTCTGCCTGTTGTTCGAACAACTGGTGAATCAGGGTATCCTGCGGATAGGCTATGGCGGTATCGTTAAAGGTTTCCAGTAATTGGGTACGCTCTGTCAGGGACAGGATATCGATTGTTTCAATTGCCTGTTCAGGGACATGTTGCAGGGCGGCCACAATCCCTTTCAGGGCCGTATTCATGTAAGCATTGATGCGGGCAGGGTTAATTTGCTGGCTGCATTGCGCGGTTAAAGCAAATCCGTCATCAAAGTCATCGACATCAAGCGACAGCGGGTAGTTACTGTGTTCTTCCCCTGCCAGTTCCTGAATCCCTTCCCAGGCCTGTGAAGCAAGCTGTTCATCTTCACGCGGACTATGGCGGAAGTTGAGCAGGCTGTTAAACAGCGGCAACGGTGCCTGAATGCCGCTACAACGTTGAGCGACAGCCAATGGTGCCTGTTCATGTTCTAAAAGTGTGCTTAGCTGCTGATAAGTTTCCTGTACGGCCTGCTGAACGGTATGCGTCCCTAATTTAATGCGGATAGGCAAGGTATTGATAAACATACCGAGCACTTCGGAAGCACCGACTCCGCCTTGTAAACGCCCCAACAGCACCGTACCGAACACGACATCATTGCGCCCGCTGCATCGTGCCAGAACCTGTGCCCATGCGACATGGAACAGCACGGCTGAACTCATGCCTAACTGGCGGGCACAATCGCGCAGGTTACGAGCCAATTCGCTATCCAATGTGTAAGTATTTTCGACTATTTCATCGGGATGACTTCCCTGTACATCCAGCAATCCAAAGGGAAGAGTCGGCTCTTCGATATCACCCAGTTGCTCATGGAAGTAAGCCTGATGTGCTTCCAGCGGCACTTTGCTGATTTGAGCAATAAAATTACGGTAAGGCAGTGGCGTAGATAGGCCAGCGCCGTCCCCTAAGAGAATTGACTGTATTTCACCGAAAATCATATCCAGTGATATATGGTCACAAACCAAGTGATGATATAGCAGGGAGAGCATCCATTGACCGGATGCAGGATCTTCGGCAATGTGCGCGGCCAGCAATGGCGCTTTGGTGATATCCATTCGTACTGCACGGGAATCAGTGAGGCGGCGTAATTGTGTTTCAGCGCTTTCTTCTGCTGATAATGTCAGTTCTATAATGGGCAACAGTGCTTGGCGATAGACGACCTGAACCGGCTTAAGAAGTTCTTGCCAGTGCATGGCGCTGCGCAGAATATCGTGCCGGTCAATGACCTGCTGGAGTGCCTGTAGGAATGTATCCAGTCGTGTGCGGCTGTCGAAGACAACTAAATGATTATCCAGATAGAGATCGCCTTCTGTTTCCAGCAAGTGATGGAACAGAATGCCTTCCTGCAATGGCCCTAATGGGTAGATATCCTGAATATTAGGAATGCCGCCTGTCACATGGGCAACAATCTGGTCGATTTGGTTTTGTGCTAGCTCGACCAGAGGCAACATATCCGGTGTAATCGCCAGACTGTCTTCGTGGATGAGATTCGGTGGCACATCCTGTACCGTGCTGGTTAAATCATCATCCTGACTGATAAGCGCACTCATGGAAGCCAGTGTTGGTGCAGAGAATACCGCGCTGACGTCAAGAGACAGGCTTTGTTGACGCAGTTGTTCAATCAGGTTGACCACCAACAAGGAATGCCCGCCCAACTCAAAGAAGTTATCCTGACGTCCGACTTGTTCCAGATTCAGCAAAGATTGCCAGACTGATGCCAGTTTCTGCTCAATTTCACCTTGTGGTGCTTCATATTCACGGCTGACGATAGCGGCGCTATCAGGAATCGGCAACGCTTTGCGATCTAATTTGCCATTGGCGGACATCGGGAAAGCATCCAGCATGACAAACGCACTGGGCAGCATATACTCCATTAATCGAGTGCTGAGTTGTTCACGCAACTGAGCCGGAATGAGTGTAACACCCGCCTCTGGGATCAGGTAAGCCACCAGACGTTTATCACCCATGCCTTCTTCACGGGCGATAACGACAGCATCGCTGACACCTTCGCAGGCAGCCAGTTGCTCTTCAATTTCGCCCAGTTCAATGCGGAAACCACGGATCTTAACCTGAAAGTCGTTACGCCCCATATACTCAATCGAGCCATTTGGCAGCCAGCGTCCCAAATCACCGGTTTTATACATACGGGCATCAGGCTTTTCTTTGAATAGATCGACACTGAATGGATCGGCAACAAATTTCTCCGTCGTCAAATCGGGGCGGTTCAAATAGCCACGGGCAACCCCTGCACCGGCAATGTGAATTTCACCACTGACACCGATAGGCACCGGCTGCCCTTGTGTATCCAGAATATAAATGCGTGTATTGGGTAATGGATAACCAATCGGAACGACTCCTGCCAGTTCAGGTAATTCCCGGCTCTTTAAGGCCAGTGTGGTTGCGATAACCGTGGTTTCAGTCGGGCCGTAGGAATTAATCCAACGGCAGGACTGTGTTTCCGGGCTGGATAGCCAGTTCATTAAATGACGGTATTCCGCTTTCTCACCACCCACAATGATGGTGTGGAGGTAAGGGCTGAAACCACTGCGACCCGCTGTCATCTCTTGCACCCAGTGATGCCAGAATGCGGTTGGCATATCCATGATGGTGATTTTCTGTTCACGCAGAAAGGCAACAAATGTTTTATCCGGTATTCTGATATGCGGCGGACGCAGAACCAATGTCGCGCCTGAGGCGAGGGTGGGGAAAATATCAGACACCGAGGTGTCAAAGGCCACAGTGGCAAATTGCAGGATGCGATCCCCCGGTTTGGGTTCACTGGTTTGCTGCTGTGCGTGGATAAAGTTCACCACGTTGCGATGTTCCAGCATCACGCCTTTAGGCATGCCCGTGGAGCCGGAGGTGTAAATGATGTAGGCCAGATGATGGGGTTGCAGCCCTAATTGGCTGGCATCAGGATTATGGGCAGGCTGTTTCGCCACGCTATCCCGATTATGTTGATCATCCAGCAGCCAGACAGGGATATCCTGTATTGGCAAGCGTGCCTGTAAATGTTGTTGAGTCAGCAACAAGACAGGCTTGCTGTCCGACAACTGATGAGCCAGTCGTTCCGTGGGGTATTCCGGATCGAGGGGAATATAGCCCGCGCCGGCTTTAAGAATCGCGTACATGCCAATGATCATATCCAGACTGCGATCAGCACAGATAGCAATGCGGTCATCAGGGCGTACACCCGAAGACATCAGGTGATGCGCCAATTGGTTGGCATGGTGGTTCAATTCTGCATAACTTAACTGACTATCGCCGAAGACTAATGCGGTAATATCAGGAGTGCGTTCTGCTTGTTGTTCAAACAATTGGTGGATCAGCAATGTTTGCGGGAGCGGGAAAACCGTATCATTGAAATCCACCAAGACTTGAGTGCGTTGCTGTGGTTGCAATAATGGCAAATCGGCCACGCGTTGCGAATCGTCCTTAACCATCGCAGTCAGCAAGGTTTGCAGGTAACTGGCAATGCGTTCAACGCTGGCATGATCAAACAGATCGCTGGAGTATTCCAAATCCCCCACTAAGCCATTTTCAGTATCATTCATTGACAGCGACAGATCGAAATGCGAACTGTTTTCGGTGACATCAATTTCACTGATAGTGGCACCCGGCAATTCGATACTCTGCTGTTCCGGCGTATTATCCACTGACAACATGACCTGAAAAATGGGGCTATGGCTGAGGCTGCGCGGCGGTTTCAGTGCTTCAACCAGTTGTTCGAACGGCAGATCCTGATGGGCATAAGCTTTCAGGGCGTGGCTTCTGATCTGTGCCAGCAACTCGCTGATAGTTGGGTTGTCATCTAACTGAACCCGCAGAGCCAGGGTATTGACAAAGAAACCAATCAGCGGCTCCAGTTCGCGGTGTTGCCGGTTGGCAACCGGCGTGCCTATCACTAAATCGGTCTGCCCGCTGAGACGGGAGAGTAAAGTTGCCCATCCTGCCATCAACGTCATAAATAGCGTTGTACTATGACGCTGGCTCAGCGCCCTTAATCCGGCACTTAATTCCGGTGGCAGGACGATATCGATACGCCCGCCGGTGTAACTCTGTTTTTCCGGGCGTGGCCTGTCGGTGGGCAGTTCCAAAAGCGCAGGTGCGCCCTGTAACGCATCACGCCAGAAATTCACCTGTTTTTCTATCACCTCTCCCTGTAACCATTGCCGTTGCCACAGGGCATAGTCGGCATACTGGAGAGTCAGGGCTGGCAGAGGATCATTTTGCCCTTCGCTGAATGCGTGATAAAGCGTGGAAAGTTCATACATCAGGACATTGAGCGACCAGCCATCGGAAATAATGTGATGCTGAGTCAACAGCAGGATGTGTTCATTTTCTGCCAGCCGCAGCAGCCGGCCCCTGATTAGGGGGCCTTGTGCAAAGTCGAATGGTTGATTGGTTTCACGCTCAGTGATTTCCCCGATCATGGATTGCTGTTCAGCGGTTGGTATGTGACTGAGATCTTCCATTGCCAAAGCGAAACCGCTATCTGGTTCACCAATGAGTTGCAGCGCTTGCCCTTCTACTGTCTTGATGGTTGTACGTAAAATCTCATGGCGGGCAACAACCTTATCCAGCGCCGCTTGCAGGGCATTCAGATTCAGATGGCCTTGCAGACGCAGGCCACCGGGAATATGGTAGGCAGTCTGCGCAGCCGGATCTAATTGCGCCAAAAACCACAAACGTTGTTGCGCCCAGGATAAAGGGAGTATTTGTTGATCCGCCTTTCTTGGCACAATTTGGCTTTTCTCCACAACCTGACTATTTTGGATGCGTTCTTTAATTTTTTTCTGGAGAACCGCTTGTCTTAATTTAAGCAGGGTCTGTTCGTTATTACTCATTTAATTAATTATCTCCATTTAACAGGGCACGCAATTCATCTTCAGACAAGTTCTCCAACTCTTTTTGCAGCGATTCGAGATCTTCTTGTGCGAAAAAGGTTTCAAGCTGTCTTGATGCGATAAGTTCAGCGAGTTCAGAAAGTGTCGGATGAGCAAAAATGTCTGAGATTGATACCTCAAGATGGAATTCGTCACGCAGCCTTGCCATTAACTGGATGATTGACAGGGAATTCCCACCTAAATCAAAGAAACTGTCATGCCGGCCTACCTGTTCTAATTTCAGTAGGTTCTGTAGGATAACGGCGATCTGCTGTTCGATTTCTCCTTCAGGGGCTTCATATTCATGGCTGGCGATAGAGGCATGATCCGGCGCCGGCAGCGCTTTGCGATCCACTTTGCCGCTGGCAGTCAGCGGGAAGGCGTCCAGCATGACAAAGGCGTTGGGAACCATATAACCCGCCAGATGGGCATTAAGTTGTTCACGCAGACTGTTTACATCCGGCACAGCATCAGGCTGTGGAATGACATACGCCACCAGCCGTTTATCGCCGTTATCTTCCTCTCGGGCGACAACCAGCGCTTCCCTGACACCGGAACAGGCAAGCAATTGCGCTTCGATTTCGCCCAGTTCAATACGGAAACCGCGGATCTTGACCTGAAAATCATTACGCCCCAGATACTCAATCGTCCCATCAGGTAACCAGCGCCCCAAATCACCGGTTTTATACATACGGGCATCAGGCTGTTCTTTGAATGGATCGGCTTTGAATGGATCGGCAATAAATTTCTCCGCCGTCAAATCGGGTTGGTTCAGATAACCACGGGCAACGCCCGTTCCGGCAATGTGGATCTCTCCGCTCACACCGAGAGGAACCGGATGACCCAAAGTGTCCAAAATATAGATTTGGGTATTGGCATTTGGATAACCAATCGGAATAGTGTCTTTGATTGGATAGGTGTCGCCATCCAGAATCAGGTTGGTGGCAATAACGGTAGTCTCAGTCGGGCCATAGGTGTTTATCCAGCGGCAGCGTTGGGTTTCCGGCAGAGCGTGCCAATCCGCTAAATGGCGGTATTCTGCTTTTTCGCCCCCGACAATGATTGCTTTCAGATGAGCGCTGAAACCCGTGCGACCCGCTTTCATCTCCTGTACCCAGTGATGCCAGAAAGCGGTTGGTAAATCGATGAGGGTAATTTTCTGCTGGTTCAGGAAATCAATGAATTCCGCATTCGGGATACGGATATGCGCAGGACGAAGGACTAATGTTGCCCCTGCTGCCAGCGTCGGGAAAATATCAGAGACTGAGGTATCAAACGCGACGGTGGCAAACTGTAGAATGCGATCTCCCGGCTGAGGCTGGCTGATCTGATGTTGGGCATGAATAAAGCCCACCACATTGCGGTGCTCAACCATAACGCCTTTGGGCTGTCCCGTTGAACCCGAGGTGTAAATGATATAGGCCAGATGGTGGGCGCGAAGCCCCAGCCGTTCAGCGTCAGGATTGTGTGCAGGCTGTTGTGCCATGCGTTCCCGCTGTGTGTCATCGTCCAATAACCAGACAGGCATGTTTTGCCGCGGTAAACGTACCTGTAAATGCTGTTGGGTGAGCAGTAACACAGGTTTACTGTCCGATAGCTGATAGGCCAGCCGGTCGAGAGGATATTCTGGATCAAGCGGAATATAGTTCGCTCCGGACTTAAGAATACCCAACATGGCAATAATCATATCCAGACTGCGCTCGACACACAGAGCCACATGATCATCAGGACGCACACCAAAGGCTATCAGGCTGTGTGCCAGTTGGTTGGCGTGGTGATTCAGTTCTGCATAACTCAACTGAATATCGCCAGAAACCAGTGCGGTAGCATCAGGTAGTTGTGCGACTTGCTGTTCAATCAGTTGGTGAATCAGCATACCTTGCGGATAGGCCAGTTCCGTATCGTTAAAATCCTTCAAGAGTTGATTGCGTTCTGCCAGTGGCAGAATATTGATGGTTTCAATCAATTGTTGTGGTGCATGGTTTGGCGCAAGTTGCAAAGCTGAAACCAGCTCTTTCAGCACGATTTCCATATAAGCATTCAGGCGTGCCGGATTGATTTGCGGGTTACACTGGGCAGTGAGAGAAAATCCTTCGTCAAAATCATCCACATCCAACGAGAATGGATAGTTACTGCGTTCTTCACCATTGAGTATCTGTATCCCTTCCCAAGCCTGTGATGTGAATTCCATTTCGTCACGTGGGGTATGGCGGAAGTTGAGCAGGCTGCTGAATAACGGCATGGGAGCCTGAATACCGCTGCAACGCTGGGCAACAGCCAATGATGCTTGTTCGTGATCCAATAATTCAGTCAGTTGTTGGTAAGTTTCCTGTACAACCTGCTGAACAGTACGTGACTGTAACCGAACGCGAACAGGCAGGGTATTGATAAACATACCGAGTACTTTAGAAACCCCTATTCCACCTTGTAAGCGCCCTAACAGAACCGTGCCGAACACCACATCATCCCGTCCACTGCATCGCGCCAATACTTGCGCCCATGCGACATGGAACAATACTGCGGCACTTATCCCCTGTTGACGGGCACAATCACGCAGGCTGCGGGCTAAATCGCTGTCAAGGACGAAAGTATCTTCCACGATGTCGTTATGCTGATCTTCATCATGATTACTACTCTGGATGTCATGTAATCCAAACGGCAGGGTCGGTTCATCCACATCGCCGAGCAGGGACTGGAAATAGGCCTGATGGGCTTCCGGCGACACATTGTGGATTTGGGCAATGAAGTTACGGTAAGGCAGAGGAGCGGGCAGGTTGTCACCTTCCCCTAAGAGCAGCGCCTTCACTTCATGGGATATGATTTCCAGAGATACGTGGTCACAAACTAAATGGTGGTTCAGTAAAGAAAGCAGCCACTGTCCTGACTCCTGATCTTGCGCGATATGAGCGGACAGCAACGGCGCTTGGGTCAGATCCATCCGTACCGTACGTGGATCAGTGAGGCGATTTAGTTGTGCTTCGGCACTTTCTTCCGCTGAGAGCGTGAGTTCGGTAATTGACAGCGGTGCATGGCGGTAAACCACTTGCACCGGCTGAGCTAATCCCTGCCAGTAAGCGGCGGTACGCAGAATATCGTGGCGATCAATGATCTGTTGTAACGCTGTCAGGAAGGCATCAAGGCGTTTACGGGTATCGAATGCGAAAAAATGACGCAATAAATAAGTATCGCCCTGTGTTTGCAGCAGGTAGTGGAACAGAATACCTTCCTGTAGCGGTGCAAGCGGGTAGATATCCTGAATGTTAGCGCTACCACCGGGTATCGCGTCAGCAATAGTATCAATCTCGCTTTGCGACAGGGATACCAGAGGCAGCATGTCCGGCGTAATGGCGGTGCAGTCATCAGGGATGAGACTGGGCGGCACAATGAACGTGTCTGCATTGTTCTGCATAGTCTGCATTGCTTTCGCCATTTCAGACAGTACAGGCGCCGCAAACACGGTACGGATATCAAGATCCCAACCCTGATTACGGAGCTGTTCGAGCAGGTTGACGACCATCAGGGAATGACCGCCCAGCTCAAAGAAATTATCAGAACGGCCGATGCTTTCCAGCCCCAATAACGTTTGCCAGATTTCAGCCAGTACCATTTCCGTTACATTGGCTGGCGCTTCATAGCTGCGCATGACGAGCGCTGCCTGATCCGGCTCCGGCAGCGCTTTGCGGTCGATTTTTCCACCGGGTGTCAACGGGAAGGCATCCAGCATCACAAAGGCGTTAGGCAGCATATACTCGGCAAGATGTTGTGCCAGTTGCTGACGTAGGGTCGCAGGTTCGAGTTCAGCGCCGGGTTTGGGGATCACGTAAGCAACAAGCCGTTTCTCGCCTGAGCTTTCTTCATGGGAAAGCGTTTTAGGGGAAAGAACGTCGCGGGCAGTCACGAGCGCTTCATGTACTCCGTGGCATTGCACCAATCTGGCCTCGATTTCGCCCAGTTCAATGCGGAAACCACGTATCTTGACCTGAAAGTCATTGCGCCCCAGATATTCAATGGCCCCGTTTGGCAGCCAGCGCCCCAGATCGCCGGTTTTATACATGCGCGCATCGGGCTTTTCTTTGAATGGATCAGCAATAAATTTCTCCGCCGTCAAATCGGGTTGATTCAGGTAACCACGGGCAACGCCTGCGCCGCCGATATGGATTTCTCCGCTCACACCAATGGGAACCGGCTGACCGTGGGTATCCAGAATATAAATACAGGTATTGGGCAGTGGATAACCAATCGGGATAGCACCTTCGAGATGAAGAGGGTCTTGGCTGTCCAGTGTCAGCGTTGTAGCAATGACCGTCGTTTCAGTCGGGCCATAGGAGTTAATCCAGCGGCAGGACTGTGTTTCTGAACTCGACAGCCAATTCATCAAATGGCGGTATTCCGCTTTCTCTCCACCAACAATAATGGTGTGCAGGTAAGGGCTGAAACCACTGCGGCCTGCCATCATCTCTTGCACCCAGTGATGCCAGAAGGCGGTTGGCATATCCATAATGCTGATCTTCTGTTCACGCAAAAACGCGACAAACGTCATATCCGGTATTCTGATATGAGGAGGACGCAGAACCAGCGTAGCACCTGATGCGAGGGTGGGGAAAATATCAGATACCGAAGTATCAAACGCAACCGTTGCAAATTGCAGAATGCGATCACCCGATTGTGGTTCACTGGTTTGCTGCTGGGCATGAATAAAGTTCACTACATTGCGATGTTCCAGCATGACGCCTTTGGGCTGTCCGGTTGAACCAGAGGTGTAAATGATATAGGCCAAATGGTGGGGTTGAAGTCCCTGCTTTTCAGGATCAGGATTATGTGCTGGTTGTTGTGCCATCATGTTGTGATGGTTTTCATCATCCAGCAGCAGGACTGACACGCCCTGTATGGGCAATCGATCCTGTAAATGACGTTGGGTCAGTAATAATGCAGGCTTGCTATCCGACAACTGATAAGCCAGTCGTTCAGTGGGATATTCCGGATCAAGGGGAATATAGCCTGCACCCGCCTTGAGGATCGCGTACATGCCAATGATCATATCCAGACTGCGATCCACACAGATAGCAATACGATCATCCGGGCGCACACCGGATGCTATCAGATAGTGTGCCAGTTGATTGGCATGGTGGTTCAGTTCCGCGTAACTCAGCTGGCTGTCTTCAAACACTAACGCAACAGCATCCGGTGTCCGTTCTGCTTGCTGTTCGAACAATTGGTGGGTTAGCGTATCCTGCGGATAGATCAGCGCTGTATCATTGAAATCCTCTAATAATTGACTGAGTTGCTGCGGTTGTAGCAAGGGTAAATCTTCCACCCGCAGTGAATCATCTTCAACCATCGCGCTCAGCAGAGTGTGCAGATAGCTGGCGAGGCGCTCAATGCTGGCATGTTCAAACAGATCGCTGGCATATTCCAACTCACCGACTAAGCCGTTGTCGGTATCATTCATGGAAAGTGACAGATCGAAATGGGTACTTCTTCGGGTTGAGGGCAGTTCATCCAATATTACGCCGGATAGCTCAAGAGATTGCTGTATCGGCGTGTTATCCAGCGCGAGCATCACCTGAAATATTGGGCTGTGGCTCAGGCTGCGGGGCGGTTGCAGGGCTTCAACAAGTTGCTCAAATGGCAAATCCTGATGGACATAGGCTTCCAGTGCATGGGCTTTCACTTGTGCCAATAAAGCGCCAATTGTGGGGTTATCTTTCAATTTAACTCTGAGTGCCAGTGTATTGGCAAAGAAACCGATCAGCGGCTCCAGCTCACTGTGTTGTCGGTTAGCAACCGGCGTGCCAATGACAATATCTTGCTGACCACTTATGCGGGAAAGTAAAATTGACCAGGCCGTCAACAAGGTCATAAATAGGGTGGCACTATGACGCTGGCTCAGTGCTTTTAATCCGTCGCTCAGCTCCGGGGAAAGGGTGAATGTCACTTGATCCCCGCAATAGCTCTGTACCGCAGGACGTACTTTGTCCGTAGGCAATTCCAGCAAAGCGGGAGCATCTTGCAGTGCATCCCGCCAGAAATTCACTTGTTTTTCCAATACCCTACCTTGCAGCCATTGCCGTTGCCACACGGCATAGTCAGCATATTGCAATGTCATTTCAGGCAGCGGATCTTTCTGTCCCTGACTAAAGGCGCGGTAAAGTGTGGTCAGTTCATGTATCAGAACGTTCAGTGACCAGCCATCGGAAATCATATGGTGCTGGGTTAATAGCATGACATGCTCATCATCTGCGAGTTTCAGCAGTTGAGCGCGTATTAATGGTTCCCGTGCAAAATCAAAGGGGTGGCTGGTTTCAAACTGAGATGCTTCATCAATGGCAGCCTGTTTTTCTGCTTCTGTCAGCTGGCTGAGATCTTTGATAGTTAAGTTGAAGCCATGATCCGCATCACCAATGATTTGCCGGGCTATACCATCGACTACTTTAATGGTTGTGCGCAGAATTTCATGACGTGCAACGATTCTGTCCAGTGTGGCTTGCAGGGCGTTCTGGTTCAGGTGGCCTTTCAGACGCAATCCGCCTGCAATGTGGTACGCCGTTTGTGCCGCAGAATCTAACTGTGCCAGAAACCACAGACGTTGTTGAGCCCAGGATAAGGGAAGCGTTTGCTCCCGGTTGGCAGGCAATATCAACGGTTGTGTGGATTGATGCCCTGATGTGCCTGATATGATAGTTGTGCCCAACGATTGCGCTAAATCTGACAATACAGGACGGGTAAACAGATCCTGCAAATCCACCTGAATATTAAGAGCGTGGCGTAAACGGGAGGCCATTTGCACGGTTAGCAGGGAATGTCCACCCAGCTCAAAAAAGTTATCGTGACGTCCCACTCGTTCTATTCCCAGCAGGGATTGCCAGACTTCCGCCACTTTCTGTTCGATTTCCCCTTGGGGTGCTTCGTATTCACGGCTGGCAATCGCAGCGCGATCGGGGGCAGGCAGGGCTTTTCGATCCAACTTGCCACTCCCGGTCAGCGGGAAGGCGTCCAGTATGACAAATGCACTGGGGATCATGTGTTCCATCAGGTGAGTGCTTAGCTGTTCACGCAGATCGGAAGGGGTGAGTGTGACATCAGGTTGGGGTATCAGGTAAGCGACCAGACGTTTATCGCCGGTTGATTCCTCTCGGGCAACAACGACAACATCTTTAACGCCCCTGCAAACCGCCAGTTGCGCCTCGATTTCTCCCAATTCAATACGGAAGCCACGTAGTTTAACCTGAAAATCATTGCGTCCCAGATATTCGATAGTGCCATTTGGTAACCAGCGTCCCAGATCGCCGCTTTTATACATGCGGGCAGATGGATCGACACTGAACGGATCGGGAACAAAGCGTTCTGCCGTCAGTTCCGGCTTATTCAGGTAACCACGTGCGACACCGGCACCACCAATATGAATTTCTCCACTGACACCCACAGGAACGGGCTGACCGAGAGGGTCGAGAATATAAATGCGGGAATTGGCATTAGGGCGGCCAATCGGAATGTTATTCACGATTTCAGAAGAGTGTCCCTCCTCAAGTGTTAATGAAGTGACAATGACGGTCGTTTCAGTGGGGCCATATGTGTTGATCCAGCGGCAGAACTGAGTCTCTGGCAGGGATTGCCAGTCTGCCAAATGGCGATACTCCGCTTTTTCTCCACCGACAATCACGGTATTAAGGTAAGGACTGAAACCGGTGCGGCCTGCTTTTATCTCCTGTACCCATTGATGCCAGAAAGCAGTGGGTACATCCATAATGGTGATCTTCTGCTGCTGTAAAAAATCAATAAATGCAGCATCAGGCACGCGGACATGAGCAGGACGCAGGACTAAAGTCGCCCCCGCTGCCAGCGTTGGAAAAATATCAGACACTGAGGTATCAAACGCCATGGTCGCAAATTGCAGGATGCGATCCCCCGGCTGAGGTTGGCTGATTTGATGTTGGGCATGGATAAAGTTGACGACATTGCGGTGCTCAAGCATTACCCCTTTGGGTAATCCGGTCGAACCAGAGGTATAAATAATATAGGCCAGATGATGTGGCATAAGCCCCGATTGACTGGCATCAGGATTATGTGTTGGCTGTTGTGCCACGGTATTCCGATGATTTTCATCGTCCAACCACCAAACCGGCATTTCCGTTGCGGGCAAACTCGTTTGTAAGTGTTGTTGAGTCAGTAATAACATCGGCGTGCTGTCTGACAATTGATAAGCCAAACGCTCGGCAGGGTATTCCGGATCAAAGGGAACATAGCCCGCACCTGCTTTGAGGATGCCCAACATGCCAATGATCATATCGGGGCTGCGCTCCACGCACAGAGCCACGCGATCGTCCGGGCGTATACCAAATGCAATCAGGCTATGTGCCAGTTGGTTGGCGCGCTGGTTCAGCTCTGCATAACTCAGTTGAGTGTCCTGATATATCAGGGCGATAGCGTCAGGCATCGACTCTGCTTGCTGTTCAAACAGTTGGTGAATCAACTTATCCTGTGGGTAATCCAGTGCTGTGTCGTTAAAATCCACCAGCAATTGTTTGAGCTGCGGTGGTTCCATCAACGGCAGTTCAGCCACGTGTTGAGTATCATCTGCCACCATGGCTGCAAGTAAGGTGTATAGATGGCTGACCATGCGTTCAATCGTGGCGTGATCGAACAGGTCGCTGGCATATTCCAGATCCCCTGTTAATCCGTTTTCGGTTTCATCCAGCGTTAATGTCAGGTCAAAGTAAGCACTGTCCCTGATTAATGGCCGCTCATCCAATACCAATCCCGGCAGTTCAAAATGCCGCTGTCCCGGCATATTATTGGTTGCCAGCATAACCTGAAAGATTGGGCTATGGCTCAGGCTGCGCGGGGGTTGCAGGGTTTCGACCAGTTGTTCGAAAGGCAGATCCTGATGGGCGAACGCATTGATAGCCTGTTCTTTCACCTGTGTCAGGAGTTTGCTGACACTGGGGTTATCATGCAGTTGCACCCGTAATGCCAAGGTGTTGGCGAAGAAGCCGATCAAAGGGGCCAATTCAGGTTGTTGACGATTGGCGACGGGCGTACCAATCACAATATCATCCTGACCGCTGAGGCGGGAAAGCAGAGTAGCCCATCCGGCCAATAGTGTCATAAATAAGGTTGTGCCGTGACGCTGGCTGAGATCTTTTAAACCTGCCTGCAATGCGGGAGGGAAAACAATATTAACGCGTCCGCCAGTATAGCTTTGTTTCGCCGGGCGCGGCTGATCAGTGGGTAATTCCAGCAAGGCGGGAGCGCCTTTCAAGGTGTTACGCCAGAACTCAACCTGTTTTTCCAGCACTTCTCCCTGCAACCCGTTTTTCTGCCAGAGAACGTAGTCAGCATACTGAATTGTCAGGGCTGGCATTGGATCAGGCAGCCCCTGACTGAATGCGTGATAAAGCGTGGACAGCTCTTGCATTAAGACACTGACTGACCAGCCATCTGAAATAATATGATGCTGGGTCAACAGCAGGATATGCTGGTCTTCCGCCAGTTTTAGCAATCGTCCACGAACCAAAGGGCCATTAACAAAATCAAAAGGATGGTTTGCCTCAAGATAGGCGGCTTTTTCAATTGCCGCTTGCTGCTCTGATGCGTTTTCTTGTTCTGAGAATAGTTGGCTGAAATCTTCTTGTATTAAAGGAAAACCACAATTTTCATCACTGATGATTTGCTGTGCTTCGTCTTCTACCGTCACGATAGTCGTACGCAGAATTTCATGGCGCGCCACAATACAATCCAATGCAGCTTGTAGGGCGTTCAGGTTCAGCCTGCCTTTTAGGTTCAAACCTGCTGACATGTGATATGCCGTTTGTGCGGCAGGATCTAATTGAGCAAGGAACCATAAACGTTGTTGTGCCCAGGATAATGGCACACCATTATCACGAGACTGGGGCCTGATTTCTGTTTTCTGAGTAGACTGGCGGGTCAATTTTGCTGATTTGGCTAACTCAAGTAGTCTTCTTCGTTCAGCTAATGGTAGAGATGAAAGCTCGTTATTATTCATTTATTTATCACCATTTAAAACAATATGAGGTAAGACCTAATTCATTGATTTATAAATATCTTGTAAAGACTCTGAATCAAATTGCAGCAATAGCGCATCGATAATGCATTCTTCAAGCTGACAGAGGGTTGGGTGTGAGAACAGTTGATAAACGGATAACTCAACATCAAATGTTTTCTCGATCTGCGACTGTAGCTGCAATACCAGCAGAGAATGACCGCCCAATTCGAAGAAGTTGTCATAGCGACTTATCCGGTCTAACCCTAGTAATTCTTGCCAAATGATGGCTAATTGCTCCTCGGTTTCGCCTTCCGGGGCGACATACTCATGGGTAGACATGGCTGAATGATCAGGAGCAGGGAGAGATTGGCGATCGAGTTTGCCATTTGGGGAGAGAGGAAAAGCGTCCATCATCACAAATGCGCTCGGGATCATGTAATCAGCGAGATGCTTACTCAATTGCCCGCGCAGTTGAGAGATAGTCGGTGTGCAATCCTTATTAGGGATCAAATAGGCGACGAGTCGTTTATCTCCCGTGTCATTTTCACGGGCAACGACTACAGCTTCACGAATATCAGTACATTGGATCAGGCAGGTTTCAATCTCGCCCAATTCAATACGTAATCCGCGAATTTTAACTTGAAAATCATTGCGTCCCAGATAGGCGATACTGCCATCAGGCAGCCAGCGTCCCAGATCGCCTGTTTTGTATAGACGGGCATCAGGATCGGGACTGAATGGATCGGTAATGAAACGCTCTGCGGTCAGTTCAGGCAGGTTCAAATAACCACGGGTAACTCCGACGCCACCAATGTGAATTTCACCGATGACACCAACGGGAACGGGCTGGTGGTGTTTATCAAGTAAATAGATCTGGGTATTGGCTATCGGGCGGCCAATTGTTATTTGAGAAACTGTTATTTGAGATTTAGCGTGATGGTTGTCCTGCCCTTTCAACAGATCGGTGGAAGCTGTTGACCAGATAGTTGTTTCAGTCGGCCCGTATAGATTCCACAAGCTACTGACTTTTTCGCTCAAGCGTTGTGCCAGCTCGTGAGGCAACGCTTCTCCGCCACTTAATGCTTTGATGTTTGCGCCTGTCCAGCCGGAATCGAGCATCATTCGCCAGGAAGTGGGGGTTGCCTGTACAATTCTGATGTCATGCAATGCGATCAAGGCTGCCAATTGCTTAGGATCTTTAGCCGCCATTGATGGCGCTAAAACAATGCAGTTGCTGCTGAACAAAGGCAAATAGAGTTCCAGTCCGGCGATATCAAAGCCAATGGTTGTGGAGGCGAGCATCGTGTCACCGGCAGAAATTTGTAATATTTCCTGCATTGAGAGCAGCAGGTTAACCACATTAATATGTTCTACCATCACCCCTTTGGGTAAACCCGTTGAGCCAGAAGTGTAGAGGACATAAGCTAAATGATGCGATTCTAACCCTAAACGAGCGGCTTCTAAGTTATCGCTGGCCTGACGGGCGATACCAGCCTGAACGGTTGGATTATCCAAAAACCAGATTGGAATTTCAGTCACAGGCAGTTTTTCTTGCAGACCCTGATAGGTCAGCAGGAGTGAAGGATTACTGTCTGACAAAACATGGGCGAGCCTGTCGGTAGGGTATTCAGGATCGAGCGGCACATAAGCGGCACCAGATTTTAAAATCCCCAATAGGGCAATGATCATATCCGGATTGCGTTCCATGCAAATGGCAACACGATCATCGGGACGGATCCCTGCTTCAACAAGGGCGTGGGCCAGTTGGTTGGCTCGCTGATTCAGCTCTGAATAACTGAGTTTATTATTACCATACAGCAGTGCAGTTGCCGTCGGGCTGCGCTCCACTTGCTGTTCAATAAATTGATGGATTAAGGCGTGTTTCGGGAAGGGTCTGTTTGTATTGTTAAAATCATGGATGACTTGCTGATGTTCTTGCTCATCCATTAAGGGCAAACGATTAACTGTTTGTTGTTCGTCATCGGCCATTGCCTCCAGCAGATTCAGGAGATTCTGCATTAACTGAGAGATGAGTTCAGTATCAAACACCTTGGTATCGAAATAAAAGGCATAACGGATCTGACCATCGACTTCCAGAACATTCACCATTAATGGAACAGGAACGTCGGCGTAGTATGGATGAGGGAAAGGCCTCAATTCAGCATTACCCCACGGCACCATCACATTGTTGTCTTCCGCCATCCAGAGTGAGGGTAAGTCACCAATATATCTGGCCTTTTGAAATATCATGATGGTTTGGAAAACAGGGTGGATTTCTGCATTACGTTGTAATTGCAATTGTTCCAATACCCTGGAAAACGGATATTTCTGGTTTTCAATGCCCTGCCGGGCGGTTTTTGTTGCCTGTGTGATGTGCTCCTGAACTGTCATTTCTCCCTTTATCTGGCTGCGTAACGCTATCGGGTTGATAAACTCACCGACCAGTTTTCCCCAGCGGGCACGCCCCCGGCCCGGCATGATAGAGCCGATAATAATGTCATCCTGTCCGGTATAGCGACTAAGGAGGATTTGGTAGGCGGCCAGAAAAATGGCAAACAGGCTGTTATCATATTTCGTTGCCAGAGTTTGCAGTTTATTTGCCAGAGAATTGGGTACTTTTTTATATAAAGAGATTTTCCCTGTATCAGGCGCAGGGCTGTTTTTAGCGGGCCATTGCGTTACAGTTAAATGACCAGCCAAGGTATTTTGCCAGAATTGTTGTTGTTTTTTTGCGCTGGCGCTTTTTAACCATTGTTGCTGCCATTCCACATAGTCGTGAAAGCTATTTTCTGGAGCAGGTTCCAGAGGGCGTGCAGAAAGCAGGGCATCAAGTTCATCTAACAGTACCCAGTAAGACCAGCCATCAACGGCAAGATGATCAAAGGTCAGTACCATTACGCCTTCTTGCTGATTACACTGATACCAACTGGCGTAAAACCGAAGCGGGTGTGTTAAATCAAAAAGATGCCAGCAGTCGTCCTGGACACGCTGCTGAAGCGCTTCTTCACTAAGATGTTGTGCATCATGTACTGTGAGTGCGATTTCAGAACTATCTGCAATGCAATAGCCCGGTTTACCGTGATATAGTCCAAAACTTGCTCGCAGCATCGGGTGTCTTTGCACTAATTTATTGAGAGCTTCTTCTAGTTGTTTCGCTGTTAAGCCTTTAATGCGAGCACAAAATGCACTATTATTCTGACCACGTTTATCAGGGTCTATTTGATATTGAAACCAGCGACTGCTTTGCGCTTCCGATAGAGGGAATGGTTTCAATTGTTCAGGGTAATTCATTCTATAGCTCCCTTTTTATGGGTACATTAAAAATAAAAACAGAACTGATAAAACAAAAAATCACACTCGGGGTTGAACTAATAAAAAATATTTCCATGGAATAGGCGATATATCTATTCCTGTCAGGAAAAGTAGTCGTTATCCAGAGCAAGTGGCATAAAAATAGCCGACCATTCTGATAAAAAAGAACAGTCTAATTCTTAATGTTTTGCTCAATTCCTTTTCATTACTGAAAGAAATTATAATCTTTACTATATTAGATAATTTTACATTAGATCATTTAATTCCACATTTATAATAATGTTTTTCTAATGTATCTAATTTTATTACAGGTATTAAGTATCAAAGTTTATTAGTTTTAGTGATTTTGTGTTCACTCCATAAAACAAAACTTATATGGATGAGTAGAGTGAAATAAGAGCCTAATGAAATAGGCTCTTTGTAATGCGTTTCACTTTATTCTTTAATGAACTAATGAATTTTATTACTGATCTCTTTAATATTGCCATCTTCTAATTTGATAATGCGATCGGCAGAATCAAAATAACCATCATCATGGCTGATAACGATGATAGTTTTACCATTAGCTTTTAATTCAGGCAGTAGTTCAGTGTAGAATAAACGTTTGAATACGGGGTCTTGGTCTGCGGCCCATTCATCAAACAGGTATATAGGACGATCTTCTAAATAGGCCGAAACTAATGCCAGTCTTTTCCGTTGACCAGCAGAAAGATTGGTTGTGGAAAAACCACCATCAACGATTTTGACTTTGTGTGACATATTTAATGATTCAATATAATGCGTCGCTTTTTCAGTAACATCTGCATCGCTATTGAGTAGTTGTTCGAAGAGGTGATAATCGGAGAAAACAGCAGAAAAGAACTGGCGATAATGCTCATTATTAGCTGATGTTACCGGTATGCCATTTAGCGAGACAGAACCCGATTCTTGTTCAAACAAGCCAACAAGCAACATCGCGAGTGTTGTTTTCCCGCTGCCATTACCCCCAACGATAAAAACAATTTCGCCTTGCGATATTTTCAGGCTTAATGGGCCGAGGGCAAACTGACGGTCCTCTTTATCCGTGGTGTAATGATGGATAACATCTTTCAGTTCAAGTTCTATTGGCAGCTTATTATGGAATGGGTTAGGGCCTTCGATTTGTTCGGAGAGTGATTCTTCCAGTTCATTATCAAGGCGGCGCATTTTATTCAACGAAACTTCAGCTTCTCTCAATTCCGGGATTGCACCAATAACTTCACTAATAGGGCCTGATAAAAAGAGTACAAGCAGCGCTACCGTGAACAGGGTTGATGGCTCTTGAGGGATCCAGATGGGGACAATAAAAATGCTGATACCAATAATGATATAGAAGGTGACGGAACTGGCATTGATGAGCCAGGCATAACTGGAATTCGCCTTAATGCAGATTTCTTTGAATACATTGGCGGCAGGAGCGATAACTCTATCGACAAAAAGATTGCCTTTTTGTTTATTGAGTTTCAGCTCTTTGCTGCCATTAATCAGGCTTTGAAAATTAAGGTATATTTTATCCACCTGATCACGCATTGAGGTCATCAAACTTAATGGGTATTTCTCCCAAATATAAAACATGTACATTGCAATAAGACTGAGTGCCGCCAAAATGACAAACAATTGCCAGGACATCCAGGCCAGATAACTAAAACAGGCGATGATTAGGGTGACATTACCAAAAACACTGGGTGCCAGCATAAAAGAGTGTACGAAAACATCGACGTCTTTAGTTAAAACTGCTAAAAGACCGTGCCGCCCGATTTTATTCAGCTTTTTGAGTGGTGCACGCAATATCTTGTTACTTAAACTGAGGCGTAATGAAAAGATAGCTGCTTGAGCTAAATGGGATAACGTAATTTCTGATATAGTCTTAGTAATAAAAAAAATAAAACAGATACCAAAAAAGCTCCAAAGAAATGGGGTGAGATTAATGGTTTCTGTTACACCTTGACTAATCATGCCAACTATCGAAGCACCTGCGAACCCACTAATTAATGCGCTTATTGTCGATACAAGCAATAATACCCAGGATTGACGATATAAATAAGCTATTAGAGTCATAAAAAAAAGCCATTGTCGAAGGTTATAATTTATATGAAAATTCATATATCTGTTTACTCAATCCATTATGGTTGTTTTTTTCTTATGAAACTGCAAGCGTGATTTATGGCATGGCAATATTAATAAATATAACTGTGATAAAAATCACTGGTCGTGTAAGTGGGCACTTTACTTAATTAAAGGGGTAAGATATGTGAGTAATATTTTTTAATAAATAATATCCTACTAACAGGCTGAATCTTATAAGACAGGGTGATCAGTTCAAACATCCGGCTGCTATCCTGTTTCTCCGGGAGCAGTAGATTTGCTCAGAAATCAACCTATGTTACAGGTTGCCTGTAAAAGCAAGCTGAGAGGTCCATGCCTCTTAGCCTGAGAGTTTGTCTGAGTGAACTTGCCAAAAGGGTGGAAAAATAAGTGTATTGTTTTTTAATAGTTTGATTTTAAATAAAATTATTGATGTATAGGGTAAAAGTTGTTAATTGCAAATATATTTTTTAGAGTATGGGTATAATTTATGCTCATGCTCTATGAATAATTATTGAACAAGAATACCTCCATTCCGTTATCTCCAATTCCATTCCTCTTTTTATTTATTTTTTTATGCATAAATGGTGCATAAATTGACAATAAATTCATTTCTATAAATTGTGAAAAACATCATAAAGTAAATTGATTGTGATTTTATTGTGTTGACTTTGTTAAATCCCGAAGAGATTATGAGATTAATTACTAATCAAAAAGGATGAGAAAGATACAGAGATAATATCATTGGAAATTTTTCGAAAATAATAAATAGATAAGTTATATGAATCTATTAATTAAAAATTATCTTCAATGATATATAAGTTTATTTTTCTTTTAATATCCTAATTCTTTGAGGAAAAACAAATGTCAGGTACGATCCAAAGAAATTGGTTTGACCAGTATATGGTTCCCTGTTTTTCACCCGCTAAATTTATCCCGGTTAAGGCTAAAGGCTCGCGCGTCTGGGATCAGGAAGGGAAGGAGTACGTTGATTTTGCAGGCGGAATTGCTGTTAATTCGTTAGGGCATGCCAATGATGAATTAAAAAATACATTAATTTCTCAAATTGAAAATATATGGCACATTGGTAACGGTTACACTAATGAGCCTGTGTTAAAACTTGCAAAATCTTTAGTTGAGAACACTTTTGCAGATAAGGTTTTTTTCTGTAATTCTGGTGCTGAGGCTAATGAAGCTGCATTAAAAATTGCCAGAAAATATGCCCTGGATAAATATGGAAGTCATAAAAACGAAATCATTTCATTTGAGAATTCCTTCCACGGTAGAACGTTATTTACCGTAACTGTCGGTGGTCAACCTAAATACTCTCAGGACTTCGCTCCACTGCCGCAGCAAATTACCCATCTTCCATATAACGATATTACTGCCATTAAAGCCCATATTTCAGAAAAAACCTGTGCCGTAATTGTTGAACCCATTATCGGTGAAGGGGGGGTTATTCCTGCTGACCCGGCATTTTTGAAAGCATTGCGGGAATTGTGCGATCAACATCAGGCATTGCTGATTTTTGATGAAATTCAAACAGGGGTCGGGCGGACTGGGTATTTGTATGCCTATGAAGAAACGGGCGTGGAACCCGATATTTTGACCACGGCCAAAGGGCTTGGCGGCGGTTTCCCGATCGGAGCCATGTTGGTCAGGCAACATATCGCAGAAGCCTTCCAACCGGGTTCACACGGTACGACATTCGGTGGAAATCCATTGGCAGCCGCAGTCGCCAATAAGGTGATTGAGTTGGTGCATCAGCCGGAGTTTCTGGCGGGAGTAAAAGAGCGCCACCATGAATTTCTTCAGCGGATGTCTGCACTCAATCAACGTTATCAGGTATTCAGTGAATTACGCGGTAAAGGGCTATTGCTGGGGGCCGAACTGGATAAAAAATATCAAGGTAAGGCGAAAAACCTGACCAATATCGCAGCAGAAGAGGGATTGATTGCTTTAATAGCCGGCCCCGATGTACTGCGTTTTGCGCCTGCATTAAATATTGAACAGCAGGATATTGATGATGGTTTCATCCGTCTTGAAAACGCCCTCAAGCGATTTGTTCAGGAATAAAGCCGATTTGAGGTGATATCATGATGCTATTTAGATCCGTTCAACATAAAGATTTAGGGGATATCCTTAATCTTTCGTCCCGTGCTGGCGTTGGCCTGACGACGTTACCAAACAATCAGGAATATCTGGCGGCACGGATTTCACGCAGTATTGATTCTTTCAACGATGAAAGGGGACGAGCACAGCAAGGTTTTTTGTTTACCTTGGAGGACACGGAAAAGCATCGTGTTGTTGGTGTTAGTGCATTGGAAGTTTCTGTCGGGCTGGAAGAGCCCTTTTACAACTTCCGTGTGCAGAAAGTAGTGCGGTCTTCCCGGGAATTGGGCATTTACAACACATTTGAAACGTTGATTGTCGGGCAGGATTATACCGGATGCAGTGAACTGTGTACGTTGTTCCTTGATCCCGATTATCAGGGCGGGCGCAATGGCGTTTTCCTTTCCAGAAGCCGCTTTATTTTTATTTCCGCATTCAGGCACCTTTTCCCGAAATCCATCATTGCGGAAATGCGCGGGGTCTTAAATCAACAAGGCGAATCGCCATTCTGGAATGCGTTCGGGCAACACTTTTTCAATGTTCCCTTCGCAGAAGCGGATTATTTGACGGGGACTGGCTCGAAAACGTTTATTGCGGAATTGATGCCATTCTATCCGGTCTATGTCCCTCTGTTGCCTGAAGATGCCCGTCAGGCGATTGGTCAGGTGCATGAACATACCTTGCCTGCCCGCGCTATTCTGGAAAAAGAGGGTTTTGCTTATCACGATGCGGTCGATATTTTTGATGCTGGTGCCATTTTGGATGCGGAAATTGACAATATACGTACAGTCAAAGACAGCCGGCTCGTACATGTCAGGAAAATCCCCTCTGTTTCTCGTGCGCAGGATGGTGTGCCATGTATTGTTTCTAACCTGCATTTTCAGGAGTTTAGGGCGTTACTCCTGCACATACCTGATCCGCTGGATAGTGATGAACTGCGGCTTACACCCGCAGAGCTGGAGGCACTTCAGGTGGATGATGGCGATCCGGTACGCTTTGTCTCTCTTCTCTCTTAAGGGATTTAACAATGAATCATCAAGCAAATTACATTGGCGGTGAATGGATAGTTGGGCAAGGTCTGCCTGTTATTAAGTGCTCTCCTGTTGACCAACGGGTTTTATGGCAGGCAAACGGCGCTTCTGCCCGTCAGGTAGATGAAGCGTGCCAATCTGCCCGCAAAGCCTTTCCTGCTTGGTCAGGGTTGGCGGTTGAAAAACGCATTGCAGTTATTCAGACATTTGCTGATTTGTTGACACAGGAAAAAGAAAATATCGCCCGTGTAATCAGTGAAGAGACCAGTAAGCCGTTATGGGAAACGCGAACGGAAGTTCAGTCAATGATTGGCAAAATTGCCATTTCTATTGAGGCATGGGAACAACGGACAGGATATTCTGAAACCTCCATGCCTGATGGCAAAGCGGTATTGCAGCATCGCCCTCACGGTGTGATGGCGGTTTTCGGCCCCTATAATTTTCCCGGACACTTACCGAATGGGCATATTGTGCCTGCATTGATCGCGGGTAATACGTTGGTGTTTAAGCCCAGTGAACTGACGCCGATGACGGCAGAGAAAACGGTTGAACTGTGGATCAAGGCAGGGTTGCCTGTTGGTGTGCTGAATCTGGTGCAGGGCAGTAAAGAAACCGGCGGTGCGTTGTTGGACAGCCGCGAAATTGATGGTGTGCTGTTTACCGGCAGTGCGGCGACAGGGTTCCATTTCCACCGTGTATTGGCAGGTCAGCCGGAAAAAATGCTGGCGCTGGAAATGGGAGGCAACAATGCCCTGATTGTGGACGATTATGATGATATTGAGGCCGCCGTTTACACCGTTATCCAGTCCGCATTTATCTCCGCAGGGCAGCGTTGTACTTGTGCCCGTAGATTGCTGGTGAAACAAGGGGAAAAAGGGGATGCGTTGATCCAACGGCTGCTTGATGCCACAGGTCAGATTGTGCCTGCTCACTGGAATGCAGAGCCACAGCCTTTTATCGGGGGCGTCATCTCTCTGGCGGCGGCAGAAAGTTTGCTGGAGGCTCAATCCAAATTGCTGGCACTGGGTGGTGTCTCTTTGCTCGCTTTAACGCAGCCTGATCCTCATTCAACCTTTATGACTCCGGGCATCATTGACCTGACCAATGCCAAAGATGTTCCTGATGAAGAATATTTTGGCCCTTTGCTGACCCTGAGACGCTATGACACTTTCGACGAAGCTATTTCCATCGCGAATGATACGCGGTTTGGTCTGGCATCCGGCTTGATTTCTCCTGATGCTTCCCTGTTCGAGAAGTTATTACAGGAGGCGAGGGCAGGGATCGTGAATTGGAATAAACCACTGACAGGCGCATCCAGCAAAGCCCCGTTTGGCGGCATCGGGGCATCGGGTAATCATCGACCCAGCGCTTACTATGCAGCGGACTATTGCGCCTGGCCGATGGCTTCTTTGATGGCTGATAATTTAGTTCTGCCTGAAACACCCGCGCCGGGGCTTGGTTTCTTTCGTTCATGATTTTTTCCATTAATAAATAGGATGTCAGAGGTGATTATGTCGGGAATTGAAGCAAATTTTGATGGCTTGGTGGGAATGACGCACCATTACGCCGGGCTATCAATGGGTAACAAGGCTTCCATGACTCATCGGGGGAAGGAATCCAATCCCCGCAAAGCCGCACTTCAGGGATTGATGAAAATGAAGGCATTGTCTGATATGGGGCTGGTGCAGGGGGTATTGCCTCCACAGCAGCGCCCCAATCTTCCGACATTGCGCCTGCTGGGATTTACGGGCAGTGATGAACAGGTATTAAACAAGGCCGCACAGTATTCACTGTTATTGTTGTCCAAACTGAGTTCTGCTTCTTCTATGTGGACAGCCAATGCGGCAACAGTCTCCCCTTCAGCGGATAGTGCGGATCAGCGCGTTCATTTCACCGTTGCCAATTTAAATAAAAAGTTACATCGTTCTCTGGAAAGTATGGAGACTTCGCGGGCATTAAAAGCCACCTTCTCTGATCAGAACCACTTTGTTCATCATGATCCTTTGCCGCAGCATGTGGATTGGGGAGATGAAGGGGCGGCGAATCATAATCGTTTTTGCGGTGAATATGGTGAAGCGGGTGTACAGCTATTTGTCTACGGCCGCGAAGCATTGCAAGAAGGTATTGCGCCCGAACGCTACCCTGCACGGCAAACGCTGGAAGCGAGTCAGGCAGTGGCCCGCCTGCATCAACTCGAGGAAGCAAGAACCGTATTTGCCCAACAAAATCCGGTTGCCATTGATAGTGGCGTGTTTCATAACGACGTCATCGCGGTCAGTAACCGCAATGTGTTTTTCTATCACCAGCAGGCTTTCCTGAACCAGCAATCGGTATTGGCTGAACTCAGGGAAAAAATGGCCCGGCTCGGGCAAACACTGATAACGGTTGAAGTGCCTGCTGAACAAGTCACCATTCAGGATGCTGTGGGTTCCTATCTTTTTAACAGCCAATTGTTGAGCCAGCCTGATGGCAACATGATGCTGATTTTACCGGAAGAGTGCCGCCGTAATCATAACGTCTCGTCCTATCTGCAATCATTGATTGCTGAGGGAAATTCTCCCATCAATAAACTCCACTTTTTCGATTTACGGGAAAGTATGCGCAATGGCGGAGGGCCGGCTTGTCTGCGTCTTCGGGTCGTATTGAGCGAAAAAGAGCTGGCGGCGACCAACCCGGCCACCTTAATGACACCGGCACTGTATCAGCGGCTGACGACATGGGTAGAACGCTATTATCGGGATTCTCTGTATGTGGCTGATCTGGCTGATCCACAATTGTTGGATGAAGTTTATTCTGCCCTTGATGAACTGACACAGATCCTCAAGCTCGGTCCGATCTATGAGTTTCAACGTTAATCAGGAGGGACGATGGATTTATTGACTTTATTGCTTGAGAACAAACTTGAGGATAGCCTGCATTTTCCGCCGACGATCAAGTCATCATGGTTGGCAGAAGGCGTATTGCAGTTATTGCCACAGGACCTTTCGCAGGAGAAAAAAGCCGATACGCTGATTCTTTCAGCCGGAATACATGGTAATGAAACCGCTCCCGTAGAAATATTGATCCGGATATTGTCGCAACTGGCACAGGGAAGTCTGGCATTACGGCATAACCTCTTGTTGATTTTCGGTAACCTGCCCGCCATGCGCGCAGGACAACGATACCTTGATCATGATCTTAACCGTATGTTCGGTGGCCGCCACCAGCATTTTCCATTGGGGAATGAATCGGGTCGTGCAATGGAGTTGGAATCGGTTGTCCGCCAATTCTTTAGTGAACCGGCAGTCATGGCCTCAACCAGATATCGGCACTTGGATCTTCACACTGCAATTAGGGGATCTTGTCATGAGCAGTTTGCTCTGTTGCCGTACCAGTCCCGTGGCTATGCTGCTGATTTTTTACAATGGCTGGAAGAGAGTGATATTGACGCCTTGGTATTTCATAACTCGGGGGGAGGCACATTCAGCAATTTTACCAGCGAACATTTCAATGCAGACAGTTGCACATTAGAGATTGGCAAGGCACGGCCCTTCGGGCAAAACGATCTGGCAAGGTTCAGTAATATTGCGGCAGCTTTGCAGGATTTGGTCGCAGGTTTATTTTCAATCAAACGAAATAAAGTGGCGCTCAAACGTTATCGTGTAGTGGATGCCATTATCAAACAGCACGACAATTTTGAGCTCAATATTCCAGAGGATACCAAAAACTTCACTGAACTGCCGGAAGGATTCGACATTGCCTGTCAGCAGAATCAAACTTGGAAAATCACATCTCCTGCTAATTTTATTCTATTTCCTAATGCCCGTGTTGCCATCGGTCTGAGGGCAGGTCTATTGCTGGCGCAGTTAACATAATCAATTCATACAAAAAAAGCTGTGGAGGTTATTGATGACGGAATCATTAAAAACACCTGTGGGACAATCCACAGGTGCGCAGAAGCTTCACCGTGGATTAGGTAAACGTCATATTCAGCTGATTGCCATTGGCGGTGCCATTGGTACGGGTTTGTTTATGGGAACAGGAAAAACTATTGCGGTATCAGGCACTTCAATTATCCTGACTTATTTGTTGATTGGTTTTTTCGCTTTTATGGTAATGAGGGCAATGGGAGAACTGTTGCTCACTAAACTGGACTATCGGACTTTTGCGGATTTTGTGGCGGATTATCTTGGCGATAAAGCCAGCTATTTTCTGGGCTGGACTTACTGGATGAGTTGGATAGTCAGTTGTATTGCAGATGTTGTCGTGTGTGGTGGCTATATTCAGTATTGGTTTCCTGACAGTTCGCTTTGGTTAACGGCCCTGTTTATTTTAGGGTTAATGTGTTTATGTAACTTTTTCTCAGTACAGTTATTTGGTGAAACAGAATTCTGGTTTGCCATGATTAAAGTTGTGGCGATAGTTGCCTTGATTATCGTTGGCATTGGTATGGTGCTGGTGGGATGGACTTCACCCAATGGCGTAACCGCTTCTGTACGCCATTTGACGGAGCCTGAGGTATTCCTGCCCAACGGGGTATTTGGATTTTTAGCGGGTTTTCAGATTGCTATTTTTTCCTTTACGGGGATTGAACTGGTTGGCACAGTGACGGCGGAAACCAAAGAACCGGAGAAAATTTTACCGAAAGCCATCAATAGTATTCCGATCAGGGTCCTTATCTTTTATGTGCTCTCCATGATGTGCATTATTGCCGTGACTTCATGGGCGCATATTTCACCGGAGGTCAGCCCATTTGTGACGTTGTTTGCACTGGCCGGTTTGCCGGCAGCGGCAGCGGTCATTAATTTTGTGGCCCTGACTTCAGCGATGTCTTCGGCAAACAGTGGGTTATACGCTTGTACCCGTATGCTTTATGGCCTGTCTACGGAAAAGCTGGCACACAATAAGTTCGGGCAACTTTCAGTGAGCAGCGCGGTTCCCATTTTTGGTTTGATATTCTCTGTTATCTGCATGGCGAGTGGTGTATTCCTGTTATTTGTCATCCCAGATGTCATGAAATTATTTACGATTGTATCAACTGTGGCGGCTATCATGGTTATTTACAGTTGGTGCATGATATTGTTTGCCTATCTGGCTTACCGGAAAAAACGCCCTGACCTGCATAAAATATCCGTCTATAAAATGCCACTGGGTATCCCGATGACATGGTGTACTTTGATATTTTTTGCCTTTACGGTTGTGATCATGGTATTTGATTATGATACGCGTGTAGCGTTATATGGTACTCCGGTCTGGTTTGTGATCTTAGAAGTCTTCTGGCGAATGAGAAAACATCGGGAACAACAGCAAACCCGGGAAAAAATGGTAAATTAAATTAACCAAATCCTCTGAATATATTTTTTATATTGTTATTGGGAGGCATATCATGATACTTAAATCAAAATTTTTTAGCATTCTGGACTCAGATATAGCGGGGCCATTGACGCGTAATGAATCAAATTTAATAAATATGGCTTCCAGGGTATTTAATGTTAAAAATTTTATCTCTATCAGAGAAGTTGGGCTTCAAGATGCTTTATGTATTGCTAATAGAATAAGAACGAACATGATTAATGGTGATTGGTTCATAGGTTCTAATCAGAGCAGACAATTAAGCCGGGATCAGGAACGGTGGAATTCAAGATATAAGGCTACGTATGGAATACTTACACAAATTTCCACTATCTTAGAAAGTAAACTTGAGGGTGTTTCAGCCTCAATAGAACATTATTTCTTTGTTATGTTTTTTCAAGAAACACCAATTGGTATGTTGGTATTTTCCAATAACAAGGCGAAAGCCACAGAACCTTCCAGTATTGTAGAGTTCGTTACTCATGTAGGTGTAAGAAATTGTGGGGTTTTGCTAATGGAATATGCGATAAATAAATCAAAAACACTTGGTAAAAATGGGAACGTCAAACTAATACCAGCGCCTGCTGCGAGAGGTGTTTATTTCCAATATGGATTTGGATATCAAGGAGGTTACATGGTATTAGAACCCGCTAAAAGTGATAAATGGGGGTTTTGGGCGGGGGAATACTATTTTAAGGCAAGTTGTGTATGATTATTGAATATTTTATTCATTAATCTGATTTAATCTTTAAATATATCTGTGGTAATGCTTTTTTATTATATCTTGGTATTACGATGTTATATCAGGTCCAGGTATTGTTATATAGAGGTATGTCATGATGTATAGAACAAAATCATTCAATATCAATATGCCGGAAAAAGTTTCTTCCTTGAGTCGTAACCAATCCAGCCCTAATTTGGCTTCACTCTCTTTTAATGCCAGAGCATCGTTAATGTCTAAACCGGTTTCTTTCCGGGAAGTATTAAATTCTGTTAATACAATAAAAATTCATACCTTACAAGACAAATGGGGATATAAAAATAAAGAATTTGAAGAGTTAGATGAAGAGCTGGATAAAGAATCATATGAAGAGAAAATAAAATGGAATCAACGTAGTAGCAATACAATTTCCATGATTCAATGGGGAGTAGGTAGTCTTTTAAAAAATGAAGATGATCAGGAAAAATATAGGTATTTTGTGTCTTATTTTAGAGGAGTTCCTGTGGGTGCAGTGATCTTTTCTCCAGAAGGGAAACATGTATCTGACATACCTGAAGTTATGTTGCTGGTGACCCATCCTGGTATCCGAGGCTGTGGGATTTTACTGATGGAATGCGCAGTAAATGAATCGAAAAATCTGGAGAAAGAGGGAAAAGTGCAAGTATTATCGATAACAAGTGCGAAAAATGCTTACACTAGTATGGGTTTTATACCTATGATGCAGAGAAATCTCCTATTGTTACTGGAACCTTCTAAAAGCCCGCAATGGGTGTTGAAACAAGATCGTTATCAATTTATAGGAACCTGATTTTAGATGATCAACAACAACAGGCAAAAAAATAACCCCATACTTTTGGCATGAGGTTATTTTGCATAGTTATTTCGCTTAGCTATTTAGCCAGAAAATTACGCATTTTCTTGCTGAGTTGCCTGAATTGCAGTCAGTGCAACGGTATAAACGATGTCATCAACCAGTGCACCACGGGACAGGTCGTTTACAGGTTTACGCATACCTTGCAGCATTGGCCCGATGGAGACCAGATCCGCAGAGCGTTGTACCGCTTTATAAGTGGTGTTACCTGTGTTCAGATCAGGGAAGATAAATACCGTCGCCTGACCTGCAACCGGAGAGTTTGGTGCTTTGGATTTTGCCACATCGGCCATGATAGCCGCATCATACTGCAATGGGCCGTCAATGATCAGATCCGGACGTTTTTCCTGTGCCAGACGGGTTGCTTCGCGAACTTTCTCAACATCACTGCCTGCACCCGAGTTACCGGTAGAGTAGGAGATCATTGCTACGCGAGGCTCGATACCAAATGCTTTCGCAGAATCTGCGGATTGGATAGCGATTTCAGACAATTGCTCTGCGGTTGGATCTGGGTTAATTGCACAGTCACCGTAAACCAATACTTGCTCTGGCAACAACATAAAGAAGACGGAAGAAACCAGTGAGCTGTTTGGTGCAGTTTTAATTAACTGCAATGGCGGACGAATGGTGTTCGCTGTCGTGTGAACCGCACCGGAAACCAGGCCATGAACTTCACTTTGTTCCAGCATCATTGTACCCAGAACAACGTTGTCTTCCAGTTGCTCACGGGCAACAACCTCGGTCATGCCTTTGCTCTTACGCAGTTCAACCAGACGCGGAACATAACGCTCACGTACTGCTGCTGGGTTAACGATTTCAATGCCAGCACCCAGCTCAACGCCTTGAGCGGCTGCCACACGGCGGATTTCTTCTGGATCACCCAACAGGATACATTCTGCAATACCACGTTCAGCACAGATCGCTGCGGCTTTGACAGTACGTGGTTCGTCGCCTTCTGGCAGAACGATACGCTTGCCAGCCTGACGAGCCAGTTCGGTCAGTTGATAACGGAATGCTGGTGGAGACAAAAGGTTCGGACGTTCTGATGCGGCAGCCAGAGAATCGATCCACTCGCTGCTGATGTGCTGTGCAACGTAGTTCTGTATTTTTTCGATACGCTCGTGGTCATCGGCCGGAACTTCCAGGCTGAAACTTTGCAGGTTCAGAGAAGTCTGCCATGTGTTGGTTTTCACGGTGAACACTGGCAGGCCAGTGTTGAATGCACGTTCGCACAATTCACGGATGGAGTCATCAATAGAGTAACCACCGGTCAGCAATACTGCGCCCACTTCAATACCATTCATGGCAGCCAGACATGCCGTGATCAGGACGTCAGGGCGGTCAGCAGAAGTCACCAGCAGAGAACCCGGACGGAAGTACTCCAGCATGTTAGGGATGCTGCGGGCACAGAAAGTCACGGATTTGATGCGACGGCTCTCAATGGCACCTGCATTGATGATGTCAGCTTTCAGGTGTTTTGCCATATCAATCGCACGCGTGGCGATCAGGTCAAAACTCCATGGAATGCAGCCAAGGATCGGCAGCGGGCTGTTTTTGAAGATAGTTTTTGGATCAACGTGTGCGATGGTCGCTTTAGTGGATTCGTCAAAAATTTCGGACAGATCCGGGCGAGTACGGCCTTGATCATCAACAGGGGCATTCAGTTTGTTAACAATAACGCCGATGATGTTTTGGTTTTTGATGCCACCGTATTCTGCGCGGCTCAGTTCAATGCGCTCTTTGAGCTGCTCAGGGGAGTTAGTGCCCAGTGCAGTGACAAATACGATTTCAGCGTTCAGGGTTTTGGCGATTTCATAGTTCAGGGACTGGGCAAATGGATGTTTGCGGGTCGGAACCAAGCCTTCAATCAGAACCACTTCTGCATCTTTGGAATTTTCGTGGTAACGCGCCACGATCTCTTCCATCAGTACATCTTTCTTGTCAGTGGTCAGCAGGGATTCCACATGAGCCATATCCAGAGGTTCAGCAGTATGAATGCTGGAATGTGAACGGATAATGGAAGTGGTTTGATCCTGAGAACCAGTGTGACGTGGTTGTGCGATAGGTTTGAAAACGCTCAGACGAACGCCTTTTTGCTCCATGGAGCGGATAACACCCAAGCTGACACTGGTTAAACCAACACTGGTGCCAGTAGGGATCAACATAATTGTACGGGACACGGAAACCTCTTTAACGGTTGCTCGTCAGTCAATAAATGTGACTCAATGCAATATATTCATGCTATATGAATAGACGAAATATGATCCATGAGCCAACGCAATATTTATTAAGGAAATATTACTCAATGTATTCATGAACAAGAACCGCCAGCAATGCTGGCGGTTCTTGAAAGTCATATTGCTTATGCGGTCAGGCGTGCTGAATCCTGAGCGATGACCAATTCTTCATTGGTTGGGATAACCAGAGCAGGGCGGCCATTATCAGTGGTGATAACGCCTGACTTGCCGAAGCGTGCAGCAAGGTTACGCTCGTGATCATATTCGAAGCCCAGCAGTGCAACTTTCTTCATGGTCAGTTCACGAACCAGCGCAGAGTTTTCACCGATGCCGCCAGTGAAGATAATCGCATCCAGACGGCCTTCCATCAATGCGCTGTAAGCGCCGATGTATTTAGCCAGACGGTGGCAGTAAACGTCCATTGCACGTTTTGCATCATCTTTGGTTTCATAGTTATCTTCTACGTAACGGCAGTCGCTGGTTACTTCAGTCAGACCCAGGAAACCAGATTCTTTGGTCAGCAGGGTGTTGATTTCAGCAACACTCATGCCCATTGCATCATGCAAATGGAATACGATAGCAGGATCGATATCACCACTACGAGTACCCATCACCAGACCTTCCAGCGGAGTCAGGCCCATAGAAGTATCAACACACTGACCGTTAACAATAGCAGAAACAGAACCACCATTGCCCAGATGGCAAGTGATAACATTCAGTTCTTCAACAGGCTTGTTCAGCATCTTAGCTGCTTCGCGGGAAACATAGAAGTGGCTGGTACCATGCGCACCGTAACGACGGATGCTATGCTCTTTGTACAGGTTGTAAGGCAGTGCATACAGGTATGCTTCTTCAGGCATAGTCTGGTGGAATGCAGTGTCAAATACGGCAATGTTTTTCTCAATCAGATGAGGGAATGCTTTCAGCGCTTCTGCGATACCGATCAGGTGAGCAGGGTTGTGCAGTGGTGCGAACGGAATAGCCGCTTCAATGCCTTTGATAACTTCATCATTGATAATCACAGAAGAAGTGAATTTCTCACCACCGTGAACGATGCGGTGACCGATGGATGAAATCTGTGCAGAAAGTTCTGGCTTTTCAGCCAAAATAGTATTAACAATGAAGTTCAGCGCTTCGCTGTGTGCTGCGCCGGCACCTAAAGCAGCTTCATTTTTTGCGCCATCCATTTTCCATTTAATACGGGCTTCAGGCAGGGTAAAGCACTCGGCTAAACCAGAAAGATATTCTTCACCATTGGCAGGATCGATGATAGCGAATTTCAGGGAGGAGCTACCGCAATTAAGAACCAGTACCAGCTTACTTGACATGGAAATACCTATTATCTTGTTGTGATCTAATCTTAAATAAGAAAAGTGTTAAAAAATAAAGCAATTTGTTAACAATTCGAATCCAGTTGTTGCGCAAGAGGTCAAAATTTTTGTTTTGCTGCTGCAACAACATAAAAGTCTGTGTAGGATACCGTTTGCTAGCAATAAAGACAAAATATACTTAATAGTATTAATATTACAAAAAAGATTTTATCTTTTGTAGGGATTTTTTAAGAAGTATACCTTTAATTGATTGAGGTCATGATGAATACGACACCGCCTGTTAACCAAGGTTGGTTCAAGCGAATGCAATTAGGCCAGCAATATTTAAAAACATGGCCACTGGAAAAGCAGCTTGCGCCTGTTTTTCCTGAAAATCGTGTGATTAGGGCGACTCGCTTTGGTATTCGTTTTATGCCGCCATTGTCCATTTTTACGCTGACATGGCAGATCGCACTGGGTGGTCAATTGGGACCATCGGTCGCAACGGCACTGTTTGCCTGTAGCCTGCCGTTGCAGGGATTGTGGTGGCTGGGAAAACGTGCGGCGACACCTTTGCCCGAAGGGTTGCTGAAATGGTTTTATGAAATTCGGGAGAAATTTGCAGAAGCGGGTATTGCAATGACGCCAGTGGAAAATGTCCCGACTTATCTCTCGTTGGCTGAATTGCTTAAACGGGCATTTAAGCAGCTGGACAACTCTTTTCTTGATGACATTTAAACCGCCGGAACGCCTGTTCCGGCCGTTGCTGAATCAATTAACCGATAAATCCCCTGTTCAGATCAATAAATGGTTGTTTTGCGCTATTCCCAAAAATTGGGTAATGCGATGATGTGGTCAAGATAGATCCCTTCCTTTAAGGAGTTCCACAATGGAAATGACCCATACACAACGTTTAATCCTCTCCAACCAATACAAACTCATGTCCCTGCTTGAACCTGAATATGCTGAACGTTATCGCCGTTACCAGACCATTATCGAACGGGGTTTTGGTTTGCAATTGCGTGAGCTGGATCGTGATTTTGGCGAGTTATCTGAAGAGATTTGTCGTACTATCATTAATATTATGGAAATGTATCATGCGCTGCACGTTTCATTAAGTAATCTTAAAGAGAGACGGGAACTGGATGAGCGTCGCATTATATTTTTAGGTTTTGATGCGGCAACCGAGCCGCATTATCTCGCTTATGTTCGTTTTATGGTGAATACAGAGGGGCGCTATACTCATCTTGATTCCGGTAGTCACGGCTTTAATGCCCAAGTACCGATGTGGGATAAGTATCAGCGTATGTTGGCGCTTTGGCTTTCTTGCCCTCGCCAATACCATCTGAGCGCTGTTGAGATTGGTCAGATTATTAACGCATAGCTGCGTTTGAAGGAGCCGGGTTTGGTACTGAAATGTAGGGGTTTTTTATTCGATTTGGACGGTACGCTGATTGATTCATTACCTGCGGTTGAGCGGGCCTGGATTAAGTTTGCTGATAAGATGGGGATCGATCGTGATGAAGTGTTGAGTTATGTGCATGGTACGCCAGCGATATTATCATTACGTCATTTTATGCCTGATGCCAGTGAAGAAGAGATTGCCAGCACGTTCAAGTGGATTGAAAAGACCGAAACAGAAGATACAGAAGGCATTACCGCTTTGCCCGGTGCCATTGCTTTGATTGATAAATTGAATGCGCTGGATATTCCGTGGGCAATCGTAACATCGGGAACTGTTCCTCTTGCTACTGCGCGCCATCAGGTCGCCGAGTTACCAGAGCCGGCTCATTGGGTGACGGCGGAGTCTGTTAAGAACGGGAAACCAAACCCTGAACCTTATCTGTTGGGTGCTCAAAAACTGGGCTTACTGCCAGAAGAATGTGTGGTTTTTGAAGATGCCATTGCAGGAATTCATGCCGGGCTGGACGCAGGTTGTCAGGTCGTCGTAGTCCATGATGCGCCAGATATTCCACGCCGTGATGAAACGCATTTGACGATTACTAATCTGGAAAATATTGAAATTGTCAAATCCGGCGGTTATGTTTCGATTTACACCACAAATCAGGAAGATTCTTGATCGTAACGTGGGATTTTCCCTGAGAAAAATGCTCTACTTGGCCCATTAACGTTTGTATCATTTTAAAGGTATCGTTGACAGAGGCCAGATTGAATAGCGAACTGTTGTGGGTATTGACCCTGCTATTGATAGCTATTGTGCTTTTCACCACCAATAAAGTCAGAATGGATGTTGTGGCTTTATTGGTGATCATTGCGTTTGTCCTGAGTGGCACACTGACGTTAAGTGAAGCCACTGTCGGTTTTAGTGATCCTAACGTTTTATTGATTGCTGCCCTGTTTGTCATTGGCGAAGGGCTGGTGAGGACAGGTGTTGCCTATCAGATGGGGGATTGGCTGGTTCGGGTTGCCGGTAACAGTGAGACTAAGATGTTGGCCTGGTTAATGTTGTCGGTGGCGGGGCTGGGCGCTTTTATGAGTTCAACCGGGGTTGTGGCAATCTTTATTCCTGTTGTCCTGAGTGTGGCGGCCAGAATGAAAATCTCGCCGGGGCGGTTGATGATGCCATTGGGGTTTGCCGGCCTGATCAGTGGCATGATGACGTTGGTTGCAACGCCCCCCAATATGGTTGTCAATAGTGAGCTGGTCCGCGAAGGCTTGCGGGGGTTTGATTTTTTCTCCATTACACCGATTGGTATTTTAGTCTTGCTGGTCGGTGTGGTGTATATGTTGATTGCCCGTCGTTGGTTGGGAGGAACAGCCCATCAGACAGCGGATGAACGTTATCAACGCACATTTCGTGATTTAATCCGTGACTATAAATTGTCAGGTCGCGCCCGCCGGCTCGCTATCCGCCAAGGTTCGCCTTTGGTTGGTCATACGCTGGATGAATTAGGATTGCGCGCACGTTATGGTGCCAATGTGATTGGTATTGAACGCTGGCGTAAGTTCCGTCGGGTGATGGCGGCAGCCACTGGCGATATGGAATTACGGGAACACGATGTGTTGCTGGTGGATATGTCTGATAGTGATATTGATTTACGGGAGTTTTGCAGCGAGCAACAGCTGGAGCCGATGGTATTGCGCGGGGAATATTTTTCGGAACAATCCCGCGAGGTCGGTATGGCAGAGGTTTCCGTGATCCCTGAGTCCGATTTATTGGGGCAATCGCTGCGTGGTATGAAATTCCGTACCCGTTATGGCCTTAATGTTGTCGGCATTCGTCGTGGCGGCAAGGCATTGGAAGGCAAGTTGGTTGACGAGTCTTTACTGCTTGGTGATACGTTGCTGGTGATTGGCGACTGGAAACTGATTCGTGCATTGAAAACTAAGACGCCTGATTTCATTGTGCTAAATTTACCCATCGAAGTGGAAAGTGCAGCGCCTGCCGCATCACAAGCCCCCCATGCGTTACTCTGTCTTGCCTTGATGGTTGCCATGATGCTCACCAATGAAATTCCCAACTTTATCGCTGCGTTGGTTGCTTGCCTGCTAATGGGCAAATTTCGCTGCATCGATATGGAAAGCGCTTATCGTGCCATTCACTGGCCGAGCATTATTTTGATTGTCGGCATGATGCCTTTCGCGCTGGCATTGCAGAAAACGGGAGGCATAGACTTAATTGTCCGTGGGTTGATGGATGTGGCGGGTAATATGGGGCCACGGGTGATGTTGATGTGCTTGTTTGTGCTTTGCGCTGTTATCGGATTGTTCATTTCTAACACGGCGACGGCAGTATTAATGGCTCCGATAGCGATTGCGGCGGCGAACGAAATGTCTGTTTCGCCTTTGCCTTTCGCCATGATTATTGGTGTGGCGGCCTCAGCAGCATTCATGACACCGGTTTCATCTCCTGTTAATACATTGATATTGGGGCCGGGTGGATATCGATTTGCAGATTTCCTGAAACTTGGCATACCTTTTACGTTAATTGTCATGGGGATCAGTGTCGCGATTATCCCAATACTTTTCCCGTTCTAATGACTCCATGACGCAGTTTCAATGTGATAAAGCGCTGCATCATAGTGATAGATTAGCACTACTGGATGATCGTTATCATAGAGGGTGATATCTATACACTGATCTCATCAAGAGAAAGATTAAAACTGGGGACAAATACGTTCATAAAATAATCCATTTCTTCGCTGTGGCGTTCTGCCAGTGTTTTTTCCAACCGGGTTTTGGCCTGATTGAATTCAGTATTGCCCGCCGAAATCTCTTCCAAACATTTTAAGTAAGCACACAGTGCATCAGCCTGTTTAATAATGTGCGTTTCTTCTTCGGTATGCAGATGCTCATCCAAGATAGAACGAAAATCATCTTGTAATTCTGCCGGCAGCATATTCAATAATTTTTGTTGGGCTATCTTCTCTATTTTTTTATATTCATGGGCAATTTGCGGGTTATAGTACTTAATTGGGGTTGGCAAATCTCCGGTGATGACTTCACTGGCATCGTGATACATGGCCAGCAGGGCGATCCGATCGGCGTTAACTTTGCCGTTAAATTTGCGGTTTTTGATAACGGCCAGTGCATGTGCGACAAAAGCAACCTGCAAGCTGTGCTCTGAAACATTTTCTGTGCGCACATTTCGCATCAGAGGCCAACGGTTGATTAATTTCAGGCGGGACAATTGGGCGAAAAAATGGCTCATAGTTTTCTCTTTCAACGGAATGATATGGTTAATTGTGAGCGGATGGGAAAGGGAAGTAAACCTACTCAGTATCAATTTTCACCAATATATCTCTTTTATCTTTTAAATAGTGATTTGAGAAACAATAGGAATATTCATTTCTGAGAAAATCATTTATGGAGAAATGGTTATCAGTAAGAAATAAGCTTTCTTGTATCAAATAAGAGCTTACTTCATTATGTTATTAATAGTCATAAGAGTAAGCCCTAAATGATAAATATTATATTTATTGGCGATAGTTACCCATAAAGCGGGCAAATTTTTCAATAGCCATTTGCAAGTCAGTGACATGCGGTAATGTGACAATGCGGAAATGGTCTGGTTCTGGCCAGTTAAATGCGCTACCTTGAACCAGCAGAACTTTTTCCTGTAATAAAAGATCTAATACCATTTTTTGGTCATCATAAATATTGAAACGTTTGGTATCTATTTTAGGGAACATATATAGTGCGCCCATCGGTTTCACACAGGAAATCCCGGGAATTTGGTTTATCAGTTCCCATGCGTGATTGCGCTGTTCATAAAGCCTGCCACCCGGAAAAATAAATTCACTGATACTTTGGTAGCCACCCAATGCCGTTTGAATCGCGTGCTGCATTGGCACGTTGGCACAAAGGCGCATTGATGCCAGCATTTCTAAGCCTTCAATATAGTCTTTAGCCTGTTTTTTCGGGCCATTCAATACCATCCAGCCCTGACGGAAACCCGCAACGCGATAGGTTTTGGACAGGCCATTAAAGGTGACAGTAAAAAGATCAGGCGCTAATGCGGCGATAGAGTGGTGCTGGGCATCGTCGTACAGGATCTTGTCGTAAATTTCATCGGCGAAAATAATCAGATTATGCTGTCGGGCTATCTCCACGATTTCCAATAACAACTCTTTGCTATATACCGCCCCGGTTGGGTTGTTCGGGTTAATAATCACAATCCCACGGGTACGCGGGGTAATTTTACGGCGGATATCATCTAAATCAGGAAACCAGCCTTGTTGCTCATCACACAGGTAATGTACGGCATTACCGCTGGAAAGTGATACGGCCGCTGTCCAAAGAGGGTAGTCAGGCGCAGGAACCAGCATTTCGTCGCCTGTATTCAACAGGGCCTGCATGGATTGAACGATAAGCTCAGACACACCATTACCGATGAAAATATCTTCAACAGTAATATCCAGCATATTTCTTGCCTGATAATGCTGCATGATCGCCTTGCGTGCAGAATATAACCCTTTTGAATCGGAATAACCCTGGGCAGTCGGCAGGTTACGGATAACATCGACTAAAATTTCATCGGGTGCTTCGAAGCCAAATGGTGCCGGATTGCCAATATTTAATTTCAGTACCTTATTGCCTTCTTCTTCGAGTCGCTTGGCTTCTTTGAGGGTCTTCCCCCTGATGTCATAACAGACATTATCTAATTTGCTGGATTTATTAATGGAAAACATAGGATGCCCTAACCTCTTTGACGAAATGGATACTACCCGGCATAAAAAGTGTGATATTCAATGTACTCTTCTCAGTCTGTCTTTTGAAGAGCCTTTGATATCTTTGGTTAAAACGGTTGTTTTAATAATAAATGTATAAGCCTGCTATCTAAAACTGTCGTTTTTATTGGTATTTTATTCTTTGTTTTAATGTTAGGATGAAGCTATATTCTGAATAATGGCATTTTTTTAGTTGCCTGAGAGTGCAGCAGATGACATTTTGACAATGGTTCTTTGGTCAAACTGGTTAGGTAAATCTCGAATTGTCAATAAAAGTAAGAAGGTTTGTATAATGTATTCTTATAATTTATCTTTGGCTTACGTAAAGTTAATTTAGATTTTTTATCACATGATAGTTTGATAATTTTTTTGAGTTTTTACCCATAACATTTTTGGGCTTATTTTGTAAAAATGTTAACTCATTAAAAATACTTATATTATCTTGGCGCATTAAGTTTTCCTAATTCAGGTTACGTTATTCTTTGAAGCAAGTCAGAAAAAGGATATTTGTACTGGAAATTGGGGATTATGTGATGTAAATAGGGTTTTATCTCTAATTTATTTTTTGGGTTGCATAAATTTTGTTAAGAAAGGAGAAAATAAAACCCGTGATGTTCTAAATAGTGAAAAAAATGCAGTAAACCTTTGCCCTATTTAATAGAGTAGAGTAATGTCACAATCGGTATTATTTTATTTGATACTGCTGAAGTAAAAACACCAGGTTAGTTAGTAATTAAAATCAAAAAAAAGTGATGAATAAACAATGATAAATGCAAATCGTCAGATAATAAACCTCGATCTCGATCTGCTAAGAACTTTTGTTGCCGTTGCTGACTTAAATACTTTTGCAGCAGCAGCAGCAGCTGTTTCTAGAACGCAGTCAGCTGTGAGTCAGCAAATGCAGCGGTTGGAACATCTCGTGGGGAGAGAATTATTTGCTCGCCACGGCCGCAATAAGCTTCTGACCGAGCACGGGCTTCAACTTCTTGGTTACGCACGTCAGATTCTTCGTGCCAATGACGATGCAACAGCATCATTAACCTACAATGATGCAGACGGTGAATTGAGAATAGGCGTATCAGATGACGCTGTTGATACACTGCTTCCCTTCTTGTTGAACCGTATTGCCTCAGTCTATCCACGTGTTGCTGTTGATGTGCGGATTAAGCGCGCTCAGTTTATAGAAAGCATGTTGGATAACCATGAGATTGATTTGGCATTAACCACAGCAAAAATTAACCACCACCCCAAAACAGCCCTACGCTCTTCGCCTGTTTTATGGCATTGCGCGCCGGATTTCCAATTACAAACAAATGAACCCGTGCCATTGGTTGTCATGGATGAAACCAATCCATTCCGCCAGATTGCGCTGGATACGCTTGATATGGCAGGCATCTCATGGCGTATCGCATATGAAGCGGCTTCCCTGTCTGCCGTGCGTGCTGCTGTAAATGCAGAAGTTGGCATCACAGCCCGCCCTCTGGAAATGCATAATGCAGACCTTAGAATTTTGGGTGAAAGTGAAGGGTTACCACGTTTGCCGGAAATTCAATTCTACCTATATCGCAACAGTAATGAACAGAATGAATCTGTCCTGACTGTTTTTGATGCTATAGAAAATAAGAAAACACCTTATACCGTGACGCCTGTCGAATCCGATGAACCTAATGAAATGGATGAATCTATTGAATCCATTGATATTACTAAATCGGCTGAGTCACTTGATGAAACTTCCGTCGAAAATATAGACGAATAAGTATTTAAGTATTATGTGTTTTATAGGCTAATATTTCCATTTTATTTGTGGAGATATTAGCCTATTTGCTAATTGTGTATTAATAATCCTCTCAGGTTTTCATTCCCATTTCTGATATTTCCATTAAGAAATATACTCTACTAATTTTCCTATCACTTTCGAATTTTAGTTAAAAGAATGTTGCTGTGTTAACAAATTTCATTTTGCTAAATTGATAAAATAAATCCGTTTTTAGAAATAACGGCGTTATCGCAATCAAATAGTTCTTTTTAGAAACAATTTATTAAGAGTTGAATAAATTACGTTCATGTATTGAATGTTTTTCAATGAAAATGTGCGCTTGATCATAAAAATACCCCAGACAGTACAGTGGAAAGACAGGTTTTTCCTGCGATAATGGTGTAGTAAAGTCGAGTTATCGGTTAGACTAGTCATGTCAGGGGGTTGTTTTTTTATACGACTGACACGTTTTAGCGATATACCAGCACAATCTGTTAATTAATGGTTTTTTGTTTGTAAATAAATAGGTAAGCGCTTTTTGCCCTTGTGGCAAAATATTGTTGAGAGGAATAAAAACCAAGACGATCCAAGCGCCAAAAGATATTGATTAGCGCTGCTTCATATTTGGTTGTTATCCCTTCCCATGAATCGATGTGGTGCAATACTGCCAGCTAAAAGAGCAGACACCTTGACACCACTTTTGATGAGTAAGCAACGAGTATGTCTACATCCACTGGAATTTTAGCCCATCACTGGGCATTTGCGGTTTTCCTGATAGGTGCCCTTGGGTTGTGTGCGTTCATGTTACTGGGCGGATACTTCATGGGGGGCAGGGCGAAAGCCAGGGCAAAACACGTACCTTATGAATCAGGTATTGATTCTGTCGGCAGTGCTCGTATGCGTCTGTCGGCAAAATTCTATCTGGTTGCCATGTTCTTTGTCATCTTCGATGTTGAAGCCCTTTACTTGTATGCCTGGGCCGTCTCAATCAAAGAGAGCGGTTGGTTGGGCTTTGTCGAAGCAAGCATTTTCATTTTGGTGTTATTGGCAGGCTTGGTTTATCTGGCGCGCATCGGTGCATTGGACTGGACTCCGGCACGTTCAAAACGCCAAGTCAGTAAACCGAGTGTTGACACCTATACCAACAACAGTCATATGCAGTAATAGCGAGGCATGAAAGATGGATTATACGCTCACCCGCATAGATCCGAACGGTGAGAATGACCGTTATCCCCTGCAAAAACAGGAAATTGTTAGCGATCCCCTGGAACAGCACGTTCACCGTAGTGTTTATATGGGAAAATTAGAACATGCTTTGCATGACATGGTGAATTGGGGAAGAAAAAATTCCCTGTGGCCCTATAACTTCGGGCTTTCTTGCTGTTATGTAGAAATGGTGACGTCATTTACCGCAGTCCACGATGTTGCACGTTTTGGTGCAGAAGTATTGCGGGCATCTCCCCGTCAGGCTGACTTCATGGTGATTTCCGGAACCTGTTTCGTCAAAATGGCCCCTGTCATTCAACGTCTTTACGATCAAATGCTGGAACCAAAATGGATTATTTCCATGGGAGCCTGTGCAAACTCTGGGGGGATGTACGATATTTACTCCGTGGTTCAGGGTGTTGATAAGTTTATCCCTGTCGATGTTTACATTCCCGGCTGTCCTCCCCGCCCGGAAGCCTATATGCAGGCATTGTTGCTGTTGCAGGAATCCATAGGCAAAGAACGCCGCCCATTGTCATGGGTTGTCGGTGATCAGGGGGTTTACCGTGCCAATATGCAATCAGAAAGAGAACGGAAGCGCGGTGAACGTATTGCAGTGAAAAACCTGCGTACTCCAGACGAAATTTAAGGCTTTTAGCCATATAGCGTAACCAGAGCAATGTGTTGCGATCACAAAAACCCTGATCAAGCGTTGTGGTGAAGAATGATGACAGATCAGATAGCGCAAGAAAGCGCCCGGCCAGCTTGGCAAACACAAGATCATCTTAATGATCCTGTTGTTAGCGAGCTTAATCGTCAATTTGGCCCGGATGCCTTTACTTTCCAGCCTACCCGTACCGGCATGCCTGTTGTTTGGCTCAAACGGGAAAAATTACTGGAAGTAATGACATTCCTGAAAAAGTTGCCTAAACCTTATGTCATGCTGTTTGACTTGCATGGCGTTGATGAGCGTCAGCGCTCTCACCGGCACGGCTTGCCTGCTGCCGACTTTTCAGTGTTTTATCACTTGATTTCCATTGAGCGTAACCGCGACATCATGTTGAAAGTCGCGCTTGCTGAACAAGATCTGAATATCCCAACGATGACGTCAATTTTTCCGAATGCCAATTGGTATGAGCGTGAAACTTGGGAAATGTTTGGCATTACCTTCAACGGTCATCCAAATTTGCGTCGCATCTTAATGCCGCCAACATGGGAAGGTCACCCGTTACGCAAGGAATACTCCGCTCGCGCTACGGAATTCGATCCTTTCATGCTGACCAAGCAGAAAGAAGATCTGGAGATGGAAGCGCTGACTTTCAAACCAGAAGAGTGGGGCATGAAGCGGGGTACCGATAATGAAGATTTTATGTTCCTCAACCTCGGCCCTAACCATCCTTCTGCTCACGGTGCATTCCGCATTATTCTGCAACTTGATGGTGAAGAAATCGTAGATTGCGTTCCCGATATTGGCTACCACCATCGTGGTGCTGAAAAAATGGGTGAACGTCAATCATGGCACAGCTATATCCCTTATACCGACCGGATTGAATATCTGGGGGGATGCGTCAACGAAATGCCTTATGTACTGGCAGTTGAAAAACTGGCAGGCATTGAGGTACCGGATCGGGTGAAAACCATCCGTGTCATGCTGTCCGAGTTGTTCCGTATCAATAGTCACCTGCTGTATATCAGTACGTTTATTCAGGACGTTGGTGCGATGACTCCCGTCTTCTTTGCCTTTACTGACCGACAGAAAGTTTACGATGTGGTTGAAGCAATCACCGGTTTCCGCATGCACCCGGCATGGTTCCGTATCGGCGGAGTTGCCCATGACCTGCCACGCGGCTGGGATAAACTTCTGCGTGAATTATTGGACTGGTTACCGAAACGTTTGAACTCCTATGTCAAAGCCGCGCTGAAAAACAGTGTATTGAAAGGACGCTCTGTGGGTATTGCTTCCTATAATTCGAAACAGGCTTTGGACTGGGGTGTGACTGGCGCGGGTCTGCGTGCAACCGGCATCAGTTTTGACGTGCGTAAATGGCGTCCGTATTCCGGTTATGAAAACTTTGATTTTGAAGTACCGACCGGCTACAACGGCGATTGCTATGACCGTGTGATGCTGAAAGTGGAAGAAATTCGTCAGAGTATGCGCATCCTTGAACAGTGTCTGAAAAATATGCCAGAAGGCCCATTCAAGGCTGATCATCCGCTGACTACCCCACCACCAAGAGAGCGCACTTTGCAGCACATCGAAACCATGATTAACCACTTCTTGCAGGTGTCATGGGGACCGGTCATGCCTGCCAATGAATCATTCCAGATGATCGAAGCGACTAAGGGGATCAACAGTTATTACCTGACCAGTGATGGTAGCACCATGAGTTACCGCACCCGTATCCGCACACCAAGCTTTGCTCACTTGCAGCAAATTCCGTCGGTGATCCGCGGCAGTCTGGTTTCTGACCTTATCGTCTATCTGGGCAGTATCGATTTTGTTATGTCTGATGTGGATCGCTAACGATGCAAAGTGAATTTAACGCAAACAAGCAAGCACGTCTTGATGTGGTTAACGTAACGGACGCTCAGACACCGGATAAGTTTGTGCTGAGCACTGAAGAACGTGATGCCATCGAGCAAGAAAAACACCACTACGAAGATCCGCGTGCTGCGTCAATTGAGGCACTGAAAATTGTGCAAAAACACCGTGGCTGGGTACCGGATGGCGCCATTTATGCCATTGCTGAGGTGTTAGGCATTCCAGCCAGTGATGTGGAAGGTGTGGCGACGTTTTACAGCCAGATTTACCGTCAGCCAGTAGGTCGCCACATTATCCGCTACTGTGACAGCGTTGTATGTCACATCACGGGCTATCAGGGCGTTCAGGCAGCGATAGAATCGCACCTGAACATTCGTCCGGGGCAAACCACGGCAGATGGGCGTTTCACTCTGTTGCCAACCTGCTGCCTGGGTAATTGTGACAAAGGGCCGACCATGATGATTGATGAGGACACCCATAGTTACGTGAAACCAGAAGAAATTGAAAAATTACTGGAGCAGTATCAATGACAACGCATTCAGGAGTGAAAGAAATTATCCGCGCAGCGGAAACTCATCCCCTGACATGGCGGTTGCGTGATGACCAACAACCTGTCTGGTTGGATGAATACCGAAGCAAAAATGGTTATCAGGGAGCCGAAAGAGCACTGAAGGGCATGGCTCCAGATGACATTATCGCTCTGGTAAAAGATGCTGGCTTAAAAGGCCGTGGTGGTGCGGGGTTCTCTACAGGCTTGAAATGGAGCCTGATGCCAAAAGATGAAAGCATGAACATCCGTTACCTGCTGTGTAATGCGGATGAAATGGAGCCCGGCACTTACAAAGACCGCTTACTGATGGAGCAACTGCCGCACTTGCTGGTGGAAGGTATGCTAATCAGTGCATTTGCGCTGAAAGCCTATCGTGGTTACATCTTCCTGCGTGGTGAGTATGTCGAGGCGGCTGTTCATTTACGCAAAGCGATTGAAGAAGCAAAAGCGGCTGGCCTGCTTGGCAGGAATATTTTGGGCAGTGGCTTTGATTTTGAACTGTTTGTTCATACCGGCGCGGGACGTTACATCTGCGGGGAAGAAACCGCATTGATTAACTCCCTTGAAGGGCGCCGTGCAAACCCCCGCTCAAAACCTCCGTTCCCTGCGACATCCGGTGTCTGGGGTAAACCAACGTGTGTCAATAACGTTGAGACACTGTGTAATGTTCCGGCTATCCTCGAACATGGGAAAGAGTGGTACATCGGTCTGAGTGAAGGCAAAAGTAAAGATGCCGGCACTAAACTGATGGGCTTTTCCGGTCGGGTCAAAAATCCGGGGTTGTGGGAGCTGCCTTTTGGTACGACGGCTCGTGAAATTCTCGAAGATTACGCGGGGGGGATGCGGGATGGCCTGAAATTCAAAGCATGGCAACCGGGTGGTGCCGGAACCGACTTTCTGACAGAAAATCACCTTGATTTGCCTATGGATTTCGAAAGCATCGCTAAAGCGGGCAGTCGGTTAGGAACTGCGCTGGCGATGGCAGTGGATCATGAGATCAACATGGTTTCCCTGACTCGCAATCTTGAAGAATTCTTTGCCCGTGAATCTTGTGGCTGGTGTACACCATGTCGTGATGGCTTACCGTGGAGTGTAAAAATTCTCCGTGCCATTGAGAATGGTAAAGGCCAACAGGGCGATATCGAAACATTGGAACAACTCTGCCGTTTCCTTGGCCCGGGTAAAACTTTCTGTGCCCATGCACCCGGAGCAGTAGAGCCTTTGCAAAGCGCTATCAAATACTTCCGTGAAGAATTTGAAGCGGGAATCGTCACCAAAGACTACGGCAATACCAGCCTGATTGCGGGTATTCAACCAAACCTGCTTAAGCAACGTTGGTAAAGCTGGCTTTGCAAGCAAAAACAGTGCTAAAGCAGAATTTTGATTAACGCCTGCCACTGGCAGGCCATTGGGAAGCATGCTGACTATGGCTACGATACATGTAGACGGCAAAGATTATGATGTAAACGGGGCTGATAACCTGTTGCAAGCCTGCCTCTCATTGGGGCTTGATATACCTTATTTTTGCTGGCATCCGGCGCTGGGAAGCGTTGGCGCTTGCCGCCAGTGTGCGGTCAAGCAATATCAGAACGCGGAAGATACGCGCGGTCGTCTGGTGATGTCTTGTATGACACTCGCATCAGATGGCTCGTATATCTCCATTGATGATGAAGAAGCAAAACAATTCCGCGCAAGTGTTGTTGAATGGTTGATGACCAACCACCCTCATGACTGTCCTGTTTGTGAGGAAGGGGGAAACTGTCACTTGCAGGATATGACGGTCATGACGGGGCATTCATTCCGTAAATACCGTTTTACCAAACGAACTCACCAAAACCAGGAACTGGGGCCATTCATTGCTCATGAAATGAACCGCTGTATCGCCTGCTATCGTTGCGTTCGCTACTACAAAGATTATGCGGATGGGACGGACTTTGGCGTTTATGGCGCACATGACAACGTCTATTTTGGCCGTCCTGAAAGTGGCACTTTGGAAAGTGAATTTTCCGGTAACCTTGTCGAAATCTGCCCGACAGGGGTATTTACCGACAAGACCCATTCAGAACGCTATAACCGTAAGTGGGACATGCAGTTTGCGCCGAGTATCTGCCAGCAATGCAGTATCGGCTGTAACACCAGCCCCGGTGAACGCTACGGTGAATTGCGCCGAATCGAAAACCGTTATAACGGCACGGTTAACCACTATTTTATGTGTGATCGCGGGCGTTTTGGCTACGGTTATGTCAATCGTGACGACCGTCCCCGCCAGCCACAACAATTGCGTGGCGATCAATGGATCTCACTGAATGCCGAGCAGGTTATGCAAGGGGGCGCGGATATTTTGCGTCAGGCAAAAAATGCCATTGGTATCGGCTCACCGCGCGCCAGCATTGAAAGTAACTTTGCCTTGCGTGAATTAGTCGGAGCGGAAAACTTCTACAGCGGTATTTCATCGGAAGAACAACATCGTCTTGATATGATGCTGGAAATTCTCCAACAAGGTGGCGTTTACACCCCATCATTGCGTGACATTGAGGGTTATGATGCCGTATTGGTATTAGGGGAAGATCTGACTCAAACCGCTGCCCGCATGGCATTATCTGTGCGTCAGGCAGTGAAGGGCAAGGCTCGCGAAATGGCCGCCGCTCAAAAAGTGGCAGACTGGCAAATCGCTGCGGTCATGAATATTGGTCAACATGCCAAATATCCTCTGTTCCTGACCAGCGTCGATGAGACCAAACTGGATGATGTCGCAGCATGGAGTTACCGTGCGCCTGTTGATGATCAGGCTCGCTTTGGTTTTGCGGTGGCGCACGCGTTGAACAACATTGCTCCTGCTGTCAGTGACCTGCCGGATGAGCTGAAAGCAAAAGTAGCAATCATTGCCCAGGCACTGCGCGAAGCGAAAAAGCCGTTGATTATCAGTGGCAGCAATCCGGGTAGTGATACTTTGATTCAGGCTGCCGCTAATATTGCGTGGGCATTGAAAGATAAAGGTGCCAATGTTGGGCTTTCCTATGTGGCGGCTTATGCCAATAGCCTGGGTCTGGCGATGATGGAAGCGCAGCCGTTAGATGCTGCTTTACGACGTATTGACAGAGGGGATTCAGATACCGTTATTGTGATGGAGAACGATCTCTATCGTCATGCACCTGCGGATAAAATTGATAGCGCACTTGATAGCCTGAAAAATTTGATCGTCGTTGACCATCAGCGTACCGCGATTATGGATAAGGCCCATTTGATTCTGTCGGCGTCCAGCTTCGCTGAAAGTGATGGCACGCTGGTGAATCAGGAAGGTCGTGCACAGCGCTATTTCCAAGTCTACGAACCTGCATTCTATGACAAATCTATCGTTATGCTGGAAAGCTGGCGCTGGATGCACTCTCTGTATACCACGTATACACAATGCCAGACTGACTGGACGCAACTTGACCACGTTATTGAGGCTTGTGTCAAAGCTATGCCGCAGTTTAAAGGCATCGTTAATGCAGCACCGGATGCTACTTTCCGCATTCGTGGGCAAAAACTGGCCCGCTCACCTCATCGTTACAGTGGTCGTACCGCCATGCTGGCTGATGTCAGTGTTCACGAACAACGTCAGCCACAGGATATCGATACGGCATTTGCCTTCTCGATGGAAGGGAACAACAGCCCATATGCCCCTCGCCAGCAAATTCCGTTTGCATGGGCGCCGGGTTGGAACTCACCACAGGCATGGAATAAATTTCAGGCCGAAGTCGGCGGCAAACTGCGTTTCGGTGATCCGGGTGTTCGTTTGATTGAAGCGGTTGATGGTGGGTTGAACTATTTTGACAGCATTCCAACGGCATTTACTGCACAAAAAAATCAATGGTATGTTGCGCCTTATTTCCATCTGTTCGGCAGTGATGAGTTATCACAGCGTTCTGATGTCATACAGGAGCGCACTCCTGAGCCGTATGTGATGATCAATCATAAAGATGCGGAGCATTTGAATGTGACAGAAGGAACCGTGATGGAGTTTGATTGTGAAGGACAGCAACTGCGTCTGGCAGTGCGCTTGAGTGGCAATCTGGCTCAGGGGCAAGTGGGTCTGCCGTTGGGTATGCCGGGTATTCCACCGGTTCTGGCTGGCAAGTCAATCAATAACTTACGGGAGGCTGCATAATGAGCTGGCTGACTCCCGATGTGATTGAAATCCTGATAGCTGTTCTGAAATCCGCCGCCATTTTGTTGGTGGTGGTTATCTGCGGGGCATTCATGAGCTTCTTTGAACGCCGCATCCTTGGTCTGTTCCAGAACCGTTACGGACCAAACCGTGTGGGTTGGGGCGGTTCATTACAGCTCGTCGCAGACATGATCAAAATGTTCTTCAAAGAAGACTGGGCACCACGCTTCTCTGATCGGGCTATTTTCACTTTAGCCCCGGTCATTGCGTTTTGTTCACTGCTTCTGGCCTTTGTGATCGTGCCAGTGAGTCCAACATGGATGGTAGCTGACCTGAATATCGGTGTCCTGTTCTTCATGATGATGGCAGGTCTGGCGGTTTATTCCGTGCTGTTTGCGGGTTGGGCGAGTAATAACAAATATGCCCTGTTGGGTGCGATGCGGGCATCAGCACAGACATTGAGTTATGAAGTCTTCCTTGGCCTGTCCATGATGGGTGTTGTGGCACAAGCCGGCTCCTTTAACATGGTGGATATCGTTAACTCACAGCAAAATGTGTGGAACATCATTCCTCAATTCTTTGGTTTCCTGACTTTTGCCATTGCAGGCGTGGCGGTTTGTCACCGTCATCCTTTTGACCAGCCGGAAGCAGAGCAAGAATTGGCTGATGGTTACCACATCGAATATTCCGGCATGAAGTTTGGTTTGTTCTTTGTCGGGGAATACATCGCTATCGTGACGGTATCTGCCCTAATCGTCACACTGTTCTTTGGTGGCTGGAATGGGCCTCTCTTGCCTCCGTTCATCTGGTTTGCGCTGAAAACGGCATTTTTCATGATGATGTTTATCCTGATCCGTGCTTCATTGCCGCGCCCTCGTTATGACCAGGTAATGTCGTTTGGCTGGAAAGTCTGTCTGCCGTTAACGTTACTTAATATGCTGGCGACTGCCGCAGTGATTTTATACAACGCTCAATAAAGGGGTGATTGAACCATGACATTGAAAGAGTTAGTGGTCGGTTTCGCCACCCAGGTACGCAGTATTTGGATGATAGGGCTTCATGCCTTCCATAAACGCGAAACAAAAATGTATCCGGAAGAGCCGGTTTATCTGCCACCCCGTTACCGTGGGCGCATCGTTCTGACGCGTGATCCAGACGGTGAAGAGCGTTGTGTTGCCTGTAACTTGTGTGCGGCGGTGTGCCCTGTAGGGTGTATTTCCCTGCAAAAAGCCGAGCATAAAGATGGTCGTTGGTATCCTGAATTCTTCCGCGTTAACTTCTCTCGTTGCATCTTCTGCGGCTTGTGTGAAGAAGCGTGCCCAACTACCGCTATCCAGTTGACGCCGGATTTTGAGTTGGGTGAATTCAAGCGTCAGGATCTGGTGTATGAAAAAGAAGACCTGCTCATTTCAGGGCCGGGCAAATATCCTGACTATAACTTTTACCGTAAGACAGGTATGGCGATTGACGGCAAAGATAAAGGTGAAGGCGACAACGAAGCCAAGCCTATCGACGTTAAAAGCCTGTTGCCGTAAGGAGCGATATTCATGGAATTTACATTTTATGTCGCAGGGCTGGTTGCCATCCTCGCAACACTCAGAGTGGTAACCCATACCAATCCGGTACATGCGCTGTTGTACCTGATTATCTCCTTGCTGGCACTGTCTGTAGTGTTTTTTTCACTGGGCGCTTATTTTGCTGGTGCACTGGAGATCATCGTTTACGCGGGTGCGATCATGGTGTTGTTCGTTTTCGTCGTAATGATGCTGAATTTAGGGAAATCGGTCGTCGAGCAGGAGCGGGCATGGTTACAGCCCCGGGCTTGGATCGGCCCGTCTATTCTCTCTATCGTGCTGCTGATTGTGTTGAGTTATGCCATCAGCACGCTGCCACCTGCTGAAATTAGCGGTGAAGTGGTCAGTGCTAAAGAAGTGGGCATCAGCTTGTTTGGCCCTTATGTTCTGGCAGTTGAGCTGGCATCTTTGCTGCTTCTGGCGGGAATGGTGGTGGCTTACCACGTTGGCCGTGAAAATCGACAAGGTGAAGTGATCAGCAATCGAGTGGAGGACCAACAATGATAGCGTTACACCATGGTCTTATTCTGGCGGCTATTTTATTTACGTTGGGCTTCGCCTGCCTGATTATCCGCCGTAACCTGTTATTCATGTTGATCGGGCTGGAAATTATGATCAATGCTTCAGCGCTGGCATTTGTGGTTGCCGGCAGCTACTGGCTCCAGCCTGATGGTCAGGTGATGTACATTTTGGCCATTACTCTGGCAGCAGCCGAGGCGAGTATCGGTTTGGCACTGTTACTACAGTTGCACCGTCGTCGCCAGAACCTGAACATTGATACAGTCAGTGAGATGCGCGGATGAACTTACTCTATTTAACAATTCTGTTGCCACTGCTGGGGTTTTTGCTATTGGCATTCTCCCGTGGCCGCTGGTCTGAAAATTTGTCAGCCACTATTGGGATCGGTTCTGTTGGGCTGGCAGCACTGGTTACGCTTTGGGCAGGGATCGATTTCCTTTCCCAGAATGAAGCAGGGGGGCTGGTTTACAGCCAGACATTGTGGAACTGGATGGACGTGGATAATTTCAGTATCCCCGTGAATCTGGTACTGGATGGGCTGTCACTGACTATGTTGGGTGTGGTGACCGGCATTGGTTTCCTGATCCACATTTACGCCTCATGGTACATGCGGGGTGAAGAGGGCTATTCTCGCTTCTTCGCATATACCAACCTGTTTATCGCCAGCATGGTGGTATTAGTGCTGGCAGATAACATGTTGTTAATGTACCTCGGTTGGGAAGGGGTAGGCCTGTGCAGTTACCTGCTGATCGGCTTCTACTACAAAACCCCGGCCAATGGTGCTGCGGCAATGAAAGCCTTCATCGTGACCCGGGTGGGTGACGTGTTCCTTGCCATTGGGATGTTTATCCTTTACGACCAATTGGGTACGTTGAGCTTCCGCGAGCTGGCGGTATTGGCTCCACAACATATCGAAGCAGGCTCTACCGCGATCACTTGGGCAACCCTGATGGTTCTGGGTGGTGCAGTCGGTAAATCAGCGCAGTTGCCATTGCAAACATGGTTGGCAGATGCGATGGCTGGCCCGACCCCAGTGTCTGCGCTGATCCATGCCGCGACGATGGTAACTGCGGGTGTTTATCTGATTGCCCGCAGCCATGCCCTGTTCTTAATGGCACCAGATGTTCTGCATCTGGTTGGTGTGATTGGTGCAGTGACTCTGTTACTGGCCGGTTTCGCCGCGCTGGTACAGACTGATATCAAACGTGTACTGGCTTATTCAACCATGAGCCAGATTGGTTACATGTTTCTGGCGCTGGGAGTACAAGCCTGGGATGCCGCTATCTTCCACTTAATGACCCACGCATTCTTTAAGGCATTGCTGTTTCTGGCTTCCGGCTCTGTGATTCTGGCCTGCCACCATGAACAGAACATCTTCAAAATGGGTGGCTTGAGCAAGCGAATTCCGTTTGTTTATGCCTGCTTCCTTGTCGGTGGATCGGCACTGTCGGCATTGCCACTGTTGACCGCAGGTTTCTACAGTAAAGATGAAATCTTGTGGGGCGCACTGGCAAATGGTCATATGAACCTGATGCTGGCAGGGTTGGCTGGGGCATTGATGACCTCCTTGTACACCTTCCGCATGATCTTCATTGTGTTCCACGGTGAAGAAAATACCCATGCTCATCCAGTTAAAGGCATTACCCACACCTTACCACTGTCAGTATTGTTGGTGCTGTCCACCTTTGTTGGTGCGTTAATTACACTACCTCTGACGGGCGTTTTGCCAGAAAGCAACGCAGGACATGATGGCAAAGTGACACTGGAAATTATTTCTGGTGTCGTTGCCGTTGTCGGTATTTTGCTGGCGGCAGCGCTGTATCTTGGCAAACGCAATGTGGTCAATGCCACTGCAAACAGTGCGCCGGGGCGTTTCTTCTCCACATGGTGGTTCCATGCTTGGGGGTTTGATGCACTGTATGACTGGGTATTCGTGAAACCATTCAAAGGCATTACCCGCTTGTTGCAGAATGATCCTTTGAACTCACTGATGAACATTCCAGCCATATTATCCCGTTGGGGTAATAAAGGGCTGCGTTGGAGTGAGAACGGGCAAGTCCGTTGGTACGCTACCTCTATGGGGTTGGGTGCAGTGCTGGTTTTAGCTCTGCTGCTTTTGGTTTAATTAAGGGACACATTGCGCCATGCTATTACCTTGGCTAATTCTACTGCCCTTCATCGGAGGCCTGCTGTGCTGGCAGGCGGAGCGCTTCGGCACTCGTATGCCGCGTTGGATAGCGCTTCTGGCGATGGGGCTGACGTTGTTACTTTCCCTGCAACTGTGGTTGCAGGGCGGTTATACACTCACCAACCCTCAGGGTATTCCACAGTGGCAATCAGAGTTTCTGCTTCCGTGGATCCCACGTTTTGGCATCAGCATTCATCTGGCACTGGATGGTCTGTCCTTGCTGATGGTGGTATTGACTGCATTACTGGGGTTGATGGCTATCCTTTGTTCGTGGAATGAAAACCAGCCATACCAAGGGTTCTTCCACCTGAACTTGTTGTGGATACTCGGTGGGGTGATGGGGGTCTTCCTTGCCATCGACCTGTTCCTGTTCTTCTTCTTCTGGGAAGTGATGCTGGTACCGATGTACTTCTTGATCGCACTTTGGGGTCATAGAGGTTCAGAAGGTAAAACCCGTATCACAGCGGCAACGAAATTCTTCATCTATACCCAAGCCAGTGGTCTGGTGATGTTGATTTCGATTCTGGCATTGGCCTTCATTCACCATGATGCAACGGGTGAATGGTCATTCAACTATGAAAAACTGTTGAATACGCCGATGTCATATACCATCCAGTATTTGTTGATGTTGGGCTTCTTCATTGCATTCGCAGTGAAAATGCCGGTTGTTCCTCTGCACGGTTGGTTGCCGGATGCCCATAGTCAGGCACCAACAGCGGGTTCAGTTGACCTCGCGGGGATCTTGTTGAAAACCGCGGCATATGGTCTGTTACGTTTCGGTTTACCCCTGTTTCCACAAGCTTCTGCGGATTTTGCGCCAATTGCGATGTGGCTGGGTGTCATTGGTATCTTCTACGGTGCATGGATGGCCTTTAGCCAGACTGACATCAAACGTCTGATTGCTTATACCAGTGTTTCCCATATGGGATTCGTACTTATCGCCATCTATACCGGTAGCCAACTGGCTTACCAGGGAGCGGTCATTCAGATGATTGCACATGGTCTATCGGCTGCCGGTCTGTTCATTCTATGTGGTCAGTTATATGAACGTCTGCATACTCGTGACATGCGTCAAATGGGCGGCCTGTGGGGAAGAATTCAACTTCTGCCTGCGATATCCCTGTTTTTCGCGGTAGCGACATTGGGTATGCCGGGAACCGGTAACTTTGTCGGTGAATTCATGATCCTGTTTGGTAGCTTCAGCAAATTCACCCTGATTACTACGGTATCCGTGTTCGGTCTGGTTTTTGCGTCTGTTTACGCGCTGTATCTGATGCAGAAAGCTTATTACGGAACGCCGAAAACTGATAAACCCTTGCCGCAGATGGATGCTCGTGAAATTTCCATTTTGCTGCTGCTGGTTGTCTTGCTGGTAATTTTGGGTGTTTACCCGCAGCCAGTCCTTGATACCTCTGCCGCAGCGATGAGTAACATCCAGAATTGGTATTCAGCTTCACTTTTAACTACAAGGCCGTAATTCGCCATGACAATAACTTCTGAACAATTGATCGCACTGTTGCCGCTATTAATCGTCGGATTGACGGTGGTGGTTGTGATGCTGTCCATTGCGTGGCGACGCGATCATTTCACCAATGTCGCCCTGACGGTGATTGGTCTTAACATGGCCCTGCTTTCTCTCTACTTTGTGGGACAGCAGGAGCCAATGGATGTCACGCCCCTGATTCATGTGGATCGTTTTGCGATGTTCTATACAGCACTGGTGCTGATTGCGAGCCTTGCAACGACGACATTTGCTTATTCATGGCTGGAGAACTATCCCGATAATAAAGAAGAGTTTTATCTGCTGGTGCTGATTGCTGCTGTCGGGGGAATTCTGCTCTCTTCGGCTAATCATATGGCATCACTGTTTATCGGGATTGAACTGATTACCCTGCCTCTGTTTGGTTTGGTGGGCTATGCGTATCGCCAGAAGCGTTCTCTGGAAGCAAGTATCAAATACATGCTGCTGTCTGCGGCGGCATCTTCGTTCTTGCTTTTCGGTATTGCGCTGCTGTATGCAGAATCCGGTGACTTATCCTTCGCATCACTGGGTAAGAGTCTGAGTGACAGTAAGCTGCATGAGCCTCTGGTTCTGGCAGGATTGGGCATGATGATTGTGGGACTGGGCTTTAAACTTTCCCTTGTGCCTTTCCAATTGTGGACACCTGATGTTTATCAGGGCGCGCCGGCACCGGTATCGACCTTTCTGGCGACGGCAAGCAAAGTTGCTATCTTTGCTGTGGTTATGCGTTTATTCCTTGAAGCACCAGTGACGGATAGTGCAACCCTGCGTATTGTTCTGACGGTAATTGCTATTGCCTCTATCCTGTTTGGTAACTTGCTGGCTCTGACACAAAGCAATATCAAGCGTCTGCTGGGTTACTCGTCCATTGCACATCTGGGCTATTTACTGGTGGTGCTGGTTGCCATCAAAGATCACTCATTGGCAGAAGAGACAGCAGGTATCTATCTGGTGGGTTATTTACTTGCCAGTATCGGTGCATTCGGTGTCGTCAGCTTAATGTCCAGCCCATACAGAGGGCCAGATGCAGATTCACTGTTTTCATACCGTGGCCTGTTCTGGCATAAGCCCATCCTGTCAGCCGTTATGACTATCATGATGCTGTCACTGGCAGGGATACCATTAACCTTTGGTTTTATCGGTAAATTCTACGTCATCGCAACTGGTGTTGAAGCAAGGTTATGGTGGTTGACTGGCGCAGTTGTTCTGGGTAGTGCCATTGGCCTTTACTACTACCTGCGTGTAATGGTGAGTTTGTACCTGCCGGCACCGAAAACGCTGAACCGCGATACACCACATAATTGGGCATTCACCTCTGGCGGGATTGTTGTACTGCTTACCGGACTACTGGTACTGATCCTCGGTGTATGGCCACAACCGTTAATTGATATTGTTCAGTTGGCGAAAAGCGGTTTGTAAGACAATAACCTGAAAATTAAACTTTAAAGACTCAGTCATGATTGGCTGGGTCTTTTTTTTTGTTGACCACATCAGCATTCATACGGTTGCCTTGTTTTTCCAACTTTCCGTGTTACCGAGCTAATACATTAACCGGTAACACGGAGTAGACAAGCGAGCGCGTCAGTGTGATTTGAATATATTGTCTTAAGCAAAATGTAACATAGGTAACCATATCTATTTGTTTAATATACAATGTTAATCACGATTTTGCCGCTTTATCGTTAATCACACTGGAGTAGATAAATAATTCTGGTATATCCTGCCTTGTGGTGTATCACAAGTGTAAAATTATCATGGATAAGGCAAATAATTTTCTCACTGAGGTTGGTTTTCGATTTGACAAAAAGTGATAAGGAGGGATGAATGCAGATTAAGTCATTGTTCAATATGCTGATAATAATAGTTTTATTTGTTATTAGCAATGCGGGATTCATTTCTCTTGATTTAACTATCAAAGAAATAATAACTCTATGGTCAAGCAAGGAATACACCTCGTCTGATCTATCTTTTTTTATTCACGCCACTGATTATGTGATGCTGACTAACAATTTGTTGTTTATTCTCTGTACTGCAATGTTTTTGTTTCGAAACAAATTAAAGCGCAGCTTACGCATGCTTTTTTCTACCTTTTTAATCGGCCTATTGAATAACGTTGCCACATTTATTTATATTTTGAATTTCTCAACTCTTTTTCAATTTATTACAAATCGAGAACTAAACTGGATATTTATTTTATTTCCTTTCTCAATGATGATTATTTATATTCTTGCAAGGAAGAGCGCAAATGAACAATAGAGATATAATTAGGCAATCAAGACTCTTGGATAAACTTGATATATATACGTTAAATATATATGGCACTACCTGCAGATGGTTACCTAAGGGTGTTTTTTTATGGGTAGAAACAAAGGGAACAGGCCATACCTTTATTTCTGTTCATACCGAAAATGGAATAAATGTGTTTACCTATGGTCGTTATGCCGATACCGGTCCATTAGGAATAACTGGTGATGGCGTTTTAATTTGGCTGCAGGATAATGAAGCAATTGAATATATGTCAACCGAACTTTATAGAATGGAAGCTCAGGTTTATAATATCAGAGATGCCGATATTATCGCAATAATGGGATATTTTAAAAGCCTATGGCACACGGGTACAAAAATAGGTGGTAATTCAGTGTCTGAGTCCACCCAAAAATTTGGGAAAATCATTGATGTTTATGATGTGACTGGAGTTAACTGTACAACTCACTCTGTTAAGGCGCTTAACTACGCAGGTAGCTCGGTCTTTCGAAGGCAGAATATATTTTCTGTAAATTATACCGAGGATTTTACCATTCCATATTCATTAAGAGTGTACATGAATGATATTGATACGCTTAAGAAAAGTATGGTTATCACTGATGTTACCTGGAGTTTTAGGCAACAGATGAGAAACACTAAAGGATTAGTTCCTTTAGATGGCGCGGGGAAAACACAAGGAGCACTTGGTGTTGGTGCTAAATCTTCAGGCACGCTAGGCACTCAAAGTAGTGGATATGGTGGAGCAACTTTTGGCGGCTCATCCGGTTGGAATTACTCTCCGAAAGAAGAATAATCACAAATAATAATGAGGGGGGAGAGGAGAGCCAAACTTTAAAAATATAAACCTCCAGCCGGAGGTTTAGAATTATTCAATGAGGAATTAACAAAGAAGAACTTTCACTAATTTCTCGAATAAAGAGAGTTTTTCTCGTTGCTCAGTTACAATATTCAGTTTTATTTGAGTTTTCAACAAAGCAATATGCTGTAATGACGACCAAATTATTTCATCCCTTGATTCAATATCAATCATTCTATCTTTCAGGTCTTCATCATCATATTTTGATTCAGCAGTATGCAGTATCAAATAAGCAATCGCTCTCTTTTTGGTTGCCCCTGAGTTTCTGCCAAATTGATAGGTTGTCTGTATTTCTGTGAGAATGACAATTAGGACACCAAAAACAAAGGGGTTGGCTTTCAGGACAATAGCAAAGCCGAAGATGAAAGTCAGAACAGAGAACAGTCTATCAATCCTTCCGGTAGCGATTGCACTTATTGCGTTAATCCAGCGGTACTCTTTATGTTGGCTTGCTCACAATTAATATCCTTTAAAAATTTGGAAGCTTAAGTTATAAACGAATACTTGGCATTAGGGAATGCCGAGGAACCACTGCCACCTGAGGGGGTTAAATATGCAGGCAATCACAAACAGTGAAAATAAACTTCAATCTAATAACCAGTTGAAATAGAATTCCTTAAAATTTAAAAAGGAAACTTTCAACTATGAAAATGCTGGATGAGAAAATCACTTTAGATATAGAAAAGATAAATGGTTATTTGGAGGCAGTCGGATTAATGAATCACGATGATTATGTCGCTTCAGATTATTTCTTCGTCAAGCTCCCTGACGGAAAGACATTAATAGATTCAGTCAACGTATCTATTCTAAACGATTGTGATAAATTTCCTATTGAGTATTGGTATGTAACGTTAGAACAAATAAGTGAAGAGGACTTGCAAGCAGGTATAGAAAAATGGTTTTTCAGAACGGATGTTGCTGAAAAATGGAAGCAATCAGTACCAAATTTAGTACCGGGATTGTTAGATCTATTACAGTCCTATGTTACAACAGCCTCGATTTATAAATTAAATATGACTCCTCCCATGTGGCATGCAATTCGCTGGGATGAATTCGTATTAGACAGCAAGCACGGAAGATTTCTACTTGGATTTAATTTCTCAGATTAAAGCAGTCTCATTTACAGGATATTAAGAATTAAGCCTTTCAAAGCGCTACTCCAACGTTTTGTTTTTATATGATTTTACTTGTGGTGTTTCGAAGGCATTCCGGTATAAATATTCCTTGGTTTTTTCTGGGAGAAAACACGTTTCCGACCAGACTCTTTGAAGGATATTTTCTATTATTGGTCATAATGCATGTCTATATTTTGAGCTACTACAGAGGGCGGCGGGAGTGATCCCGCCTTCTATTCAATAGATTTGTTGTTTACTTTCCAATGATGATACGAACCAAAATAAACACAAGAAAAAAAATGGGTAAGTAAAGGATGAATCTGCAAAATCCGTAAAAAGTATATGTATTCCACGATGTATTAACAAATTCCCGCACTCCTTTTCCTTGAAAACATGCAGATAATCTGCGAAATATCCATATATAAATGAGGGCATAGATAGGCCAAATAATGAGAGTAATTTTGGCTATTCCTTTTCCACCGATAAGATAGAGGACCAGAGGGATTATGAAAAATATTAAGGTCGCAAGATTATCTAATTTACGCAATTCACTGAATATTTTCTCATCATGTTTTTTTATTTTATATCTGGACAAAATAATTACACCAAATGGATTTAAATTAACGTGGATCTTGAATAAAAATGTAACTAACTGCTTGTTATAAAACTAGATTTGATACGTATTTTTGTGATCTCCATAATTTTATTGATTTTTATTTCATCGTCGAAGTTCCTTTCACCATCATTCGATATGCCCCTCTGTAAGTACAGTTATTTTTACTTTTATGTTAAGGTGGCCCGTCATGTGGGCTGAGTGAATTATGAACACAAGATGTCTGCAAGGTAGATAACCCTTTATCGGGCTTATCTTTATGCCATAGAAATCTCTACAAAATATTGCTTATTGGAGTAAATAGGAGATAGTGTCGAATACTAATTTTGAAGGATAATTATGAGTCAAGATAATACTGGACAGGTAAAGACTAAAACTTCCATTAACCCACCAGTTTTTTTCTGCTCGGCGTTTTTAGTCATTGCACTGGTGACATTCGCTGGTTTGAAACCCAAACTTGCCGACCGATGGTTTAAGGCTTTACAGCAGGACATATTTGTTAATGCCAGTTGGTTTTATATCCTTGCTGTTGCTTTAATTTTACTTTCAGTCACCTATCTGGGTTTGTCCCGATACGGTAATATAAAACTCGGCCCTGACCATGCTGAACCCGATTTCAGTTATTTTTCTTGGTTTGCCATGCTGTTTTCTGCGGGCATGGGGATCGGGCTTATGTTTTTTGGCGTGGCTGAACCCGTCATGCATTATTTGTCACCCCCGGTGGGGACGCCTGAAAGTATTGCTGCTGCCAAACAAGCGATGAAACTGACTTTCTTCCATTGGGGGCTTCATGCGTGGGCAATTTATGCCATTGTGGCTTTAATTCTGGCATTTTTTAGTTATCGACACGGTTTGCCTTTAACACTGCGCTCTGCGCTGTATCCGATTATCGGCGATAAGATTTATGGGCCGATTGGTCATGCCGTGGATATCTTTGCTGTTATTGGCACAGTATTTGGTGTTGCCACCTCTTTGGGGTATGGCGTTCTTCAGGTCAATGCGGGTCTTAACCATCTGTTTGGTTTGCCTATCAATGAAACAGTGCAGGTGGTATTGATTATTCTGATTACCGCACTGGCTACCCTTTCCGTTGTTTCCGGCCTGGATAAAGGCATTCGCATTCTATCTGAATTGAATTTGGGTTTAGCGGTTTTATTGTTGGTTCTGGTCGTGGCTTTGGGACCAACCGTACTCCTGCTGAAATCTTTTGTGGAAAACACGGGGGGCTACCTTTCGGAAATTGTCAGCAAAACGTTTAACCTTTATGCCTATGAACCCAAATCCAGTAATTGGTTAGGGGGATGGACATTGCTGTACTGGGGATGGTGGTTATCGTGGTCTCCATTCGTTGGCATGTTTATCGCACGGGTTTCCCGGGGCCGGACAATCAGAGAATTTGTGACAGGTGTTCTGTTTGTACCCAGTGGGTTCACGCTGATGTGGATGACGGCATTTGGTAATAGCGCCATCGACCTGATTGCCAATAAAGGAGCAAAAGAGTTAGCCCATACCGTACAGACAGATGTCTCTCTGGCGCTATTTAACTTTTTGGAACATTTCCCGTTTCCTGCTGTTCTGTCATTCATTGCCATGGCAATGGTTGTGATGTTTTTTGTTACCTCAGCGGATTCTGGCGCAATGGTGGTTGATACACTGGCTTCTGGTGGCGCTAATCATACACCTGTCTGGCAAAGGATTTTCTGGGCAGGGCTGATGGGAGTTGTTGCCATTGCATTATTGGTTGCAGGGGGCTTGTCTGCCTTGCAGACCGTCACGATTGCCAGTGCGCTTCCTTTCTCGATTATTCTATTGATATCCATCTATGGCTTACTCAAAGCATTACGGATTGACGCATACAAGAAAGATAGCCAGCAAATGACCACAATCGCCCCGCCAGCCAGTCGCAATCCGATTCCGTGGCAACGGAGATTGAGAAACATTGTCTATTATCCTAAATGCTCACAGGTGAAACGTTTTATGAACGAAATCATCCAGAAAGCAATGGAAATGGTAGCCGAAGAGTTGGATAAGCAGAACAAAATTGTGGTGATCAATGATGAAACGGACGATCGCATTCATTTTGAAGTGGACTTTGGCGAAAACCTCAATTTTGTGTATGAAGTGCGTCTAAGGGGTTATATTCAACCTGCATTCGCCCTTGCAGGCTTTGAAGATGATGAAAGAAGCGAGGAACAGAAATATTATCGTGCGGAAGTTTACCTTAAAGAAGGTGGACAGGATTACGATTTAATGGGATGGACTCAGGAGCAGATCATCCATGATATTTTGGATCAATACGAAAAACACATTCACTTTTTGCATTTGGTTCGTTAATAAGATCGATCATTAACAAAAAAGCCTGCAATCCCCAGACTGAAAGGCCCGGGGATTTTTTTTACATTTGCGCCAGACTGTCATGCAGAACTGGCACGATCGTATAAAGTAATATTAGCGTGGTTGGAGTCCGGAGAATATATTCCGATTATAGAATTGGAACATATTTAAGTTGTTGAGATTTGGACGAGTTGGGTTCTGATACATTGCTTCGGCCGCTAGCCATGCGCTTGGATTTTCTGTCAACCGAACGTCTGTCCATAAGGATTCTAAGGTGTTAATATATTGCGGAGTATATTCCTGGAAATACATAGACGCATTAGGATTTAAACGAAGATGTATATCGTCACTGAGTAACTTGATAACTACTCTACCAACAGCGTTATCCGTATTTTCGTCTATGAATCGCATATATAAATTATCCGCCGTATTTATTTTAATATCTACATAAGTTAGTCTCCCGAAAGACACAACAGAATTATCAATCTGACTTACCAATAGTCCCGGATTAAACCCTAGACGCGTCAAAAACGGACAGTCTTCATTTATTACTCTGAGGGCCTCCCATTCATCTTCAATTGAAGATATTGTAAGCTGTAACGTATGAAAACCACTACCCGCAGGATGTTCAATTTCTTGAACCCATCCCTTGTTTACTGCTCTTTGAAAAGCGGCTTGTGCACTATTTATCATAGGGGCCTCTGCCGAACCTCTTCCACTCAGCCCACCGCTGGATCGAAAACTGGTTATCAACTGTTCACCCACTTGCTGCATACCCCTGACGATGCCTTTGAGCGCACTGGCTCCCAAACTAACAACACCCAGCCCCATAGAAATCCAGCCAAGAATAGAAGAAGCCTGCGGATTGTTGTCTTCTGTCAATATGCTGGCAACTCCTGTTACATCACTGCTCAGTCCGAGTCCGGCAATGATCGCGCCTTCCAGAGCCAAAGATGCCCCACCTGAAGGGATCGCTGAAATAACGCCAGCTATAATTCCTGCTGTACCTAAAAGAAGACCAAAAATACTGCCCAAGCTCATATGCCCGCTCGGGTCATTCCGGTTTATCGGATCTCCCAGGCAATAAGCGTAGCTGTTGATACTACCGGCACCGAATGGACTCAGGCTGTCTGGTGCAGTAAATCGCATTAACACAGGATCATAGGTACGATAGCCATTACCTAGATGATATGTCCCCCACAGTCGATCAAGACATTCACCATTATAGGCGGGGGGAACAGGGGCGCGCTCATCTGCCACCTGCTGCCCATACGGGGAATAACGGTAGTGAGTTTCAGTACCATCTCCCCTGTGGCTCAATAGCACATTGTGGTGCTCGTCTGTGCCCAGTAAATTCGTATCGTTGTCCGTGATACAGGCAACTGTTCCCCCGTGGGTACGCAACAGGCGGGTTATATCCCCACTTTCTCGCAGGATTTCAGCCGCGCGATATTCTCCCTGGTAGTAAAGCTCATGAGTTTTATCCGTGCCAATCCGTTGCAGTACCAAACGATTGGTGGCGTCATAATAATAAGCACTGGTCTGGTTATTGAAGCCCATCGTGGTCAAGCGCCCCAGTGCATCATAGGTTAAGTGACGCCCGGCTTCATCCTGAATCAGACGACCAGACTTATCATAAACCAACGTGATGTTTGCCGGATAAATGGGATGGGTATGGGTTATAGCCAACAACTGGCAAGGATCAGTCTCACTGTAGGTAAAAGTGGCCGTATCACTGCTGCCGTCATTAGCTACTGTGATGCAGGTGAGCATATTACCTAGTATGTCATAACTAAAGGTCTGGCTGGCAATAATCGTGCCATAGGCATCACGCGGCTGATCAGTGCCGCTGCAGTGATAGGCAGTCAACCAGCTGCGGGCGGGATCATAGGTATAGGTTTCCTGTCGTAACAAACCAGACTGTTGTGAACAGGTGGTACGGGATGCTATTTGTCCCCGGATGGTATAAGTCTGAGCAATGGTCAGGGTATCTGTTTCCGTTTTGATTTGACGGGTGATTTCACGGCTAAAATCATCAAAGGTTAGCGAGGTTGTCAGGGTTTGATTGTGTTGCTGGTCATGCACTTTCCAGTGGATAATCCGGTCGGCTGCATCATAGGTTAAGGTGACATCAATATCGGCGTCTCGGAGCGCAATAGGGCGCCCAAATTTATCAAAGCGCATCCGACGGTTTTTGCCTGCCACATCACGGTAGGCTGTCAACGATCCTGTGGGGGAATAGGTGTAACAGGCCTCCCGTTCAGTGCCAGTACCTGCATCATCAAAGCGGAAGGTTTCTTTATCCAGATGGCCAGAGGCTGTATAACTCATGTTGTGGATGGCCATACCGACTGCCTCAGCCTGTGTCATCACACCAGTTTTGGTGTTATAACCAAAACGCTGTACGATCCCCCCTGCGTCAATTTTTGTCGTGGCGTTACCCAGCAACGGTTCATAGTCATACGTCACAGTTTGTCCCTGCGGATCGGTGATCTGGCTGGGATAAAGACTACTTCCCTGATAAATATACTGATAGGTACGTCCGCCGCTGGTAGTGGAAATCAGGCGTTGCAGACTGTCGAAACTGCGGGTGCCCAGAACGTGATCATTAACTTCAATCTGTGTCAGTAAGTTACTGGCAATAAAAGGGGCATAGGTTTTCCGGATCACTGTGCCATCACTGTGTTTGATGGTTGAAACCCGGCCAAACGAATCATAGGTATACTCAGTTTTTTGTCCTAACACATCAATGGTAGCCCGTAAGCGCCCAAGCCCGTCATAATGGTGCGTTTGTCGGTTATAGAGCCTTTGCTGGCTATCGTATAGAGTGACGATGATTGGCCGCTGGCATTTATCATACACCACGGTCTGCTGGCTAAGGGGCAACCCCTCCGCCTGTATTGTATACTTCGCGGTACGGGTCACCGGATCATAATCCTGCTGGATGCACTTCCCCGTATTTTGGATAATCCGGTGTCGCTGTCCCCAGTTGTCATATTCAAAACGCTGGTGGGAGATAATTTGTGTTATATTTTCTTCTCCCTGACTATTCCCTTTCTTGTCTGTGTCCACGGGCAGCCAGTCGTAACCGATTTGAGTCACCACTCGCCCCCAACTGTCATACTCAGCCTCTTGCACCAATTGCCAGCCTTGTTCTTCTTTCCCTTTTTCCAGTATCTCTTGCTGATAAGGACGCCCTAGCCCGTCAAAACGGGTTCGTAGCTGATTGCCCCACGTATCGGTTTGTACTGTCGTCAGCGATCCGTTTTTTTCAATGGAGTAGGCATACGTGATCTCACGGGCATAATCAGTATCGGCATTATTGGTAAGTTTGGTAATGCGTCCAATATCATCATAGTCATATTGGACTTTGCGTTTTTGAGTATCTATTTCATGCCATAACTTGCCACTGAAACGTGATTGGATGCGTTGGGCAGTCAAGTTGAACTGGTCATATCCGGCCAACTGAATGTTTTTCACCAAGGTTTCATTCTGAACGCTATAGTCGAAGGTCTGCTGGCATGTCCATGCCTTGCTTGAAGGTAAACCTGTGCCTTCTTCATCCTGAGAAGACAAAGTTGTTCCTTTCTTATCCTACTGGTCCTGATAGGTGTATATCGTTTCATCAATGCGGTGAACACGTCCATGATCCGGAGAGTTCACATCATGGATATAGTGAAGCAGGCTTTCATGCAGCAATTGGCCGATATCGTGCGAGTTCTGGCAGGGACGCTCCACAGTAGCAAATGGAGGGGTTCCATTGAAGATAGGCCGCTTATCTGAACTGTACAAACCCTGATAGATTTGTACCACTGCGTAAGGACTGGGAGCACCGATAGGGGCGGGCAATTGGGCATAACGATAGAGCACTGTATGCACAGGTGCATCTTCATAGGTGCCTTGGGTGGAAGGCTTGCCCGGCGTAACGGTTTTGGATTTGACATAGCGCACAAAACCGTGAGGATCGGCCGGACAGAAATCAGGCTCGCCTTCAGCCGGATAATAAGTCCACTCTGTGCGGGTACCATCTGGTGCAATCTGCACGGTAGGGTTGCCGGCTTCATCAAACTGCGTATGAGTTGTCTCCTTGTCAGATGAGTCATTAAAGCAAACCGTCGCCATTTTCGGCATCTGGAATTGGGGGGGTTGTTGCTCAAATACACTCCCAACTACGGCATAATACTTAGTCTGATGTACGCGCTTGCATTCCCCTTGCTCAATTGTTTCAGAAACCTGCAAATGATAGTTGTTGTAATACCGGGTAACAGAACGCTGTGTTGTACCATCGTTACAAATTTCGGTCGAACCATATTGGTAATCGCTCAAGACACCGTAGAGATAGTCGTCATCATTGCCCCAATCTCCCTCTCCTCCGTGACCGAGGAAATTATAATCAGTATATTGATAGCTCCGCACAATATTTGGGTCATGTCCCGAATTTTGCGTGTATTGGGTGACATAGGGCAAAGGGGCAAGACCTGAGTCTTCTGGAAACTGATGGCCGTCAGAAATGTAGCTAACGTATTCTATTAACCCCGTTGGGGATGAAACCTGAATTAAGAATTTGCTGTCTTCGTCATAATCAAACGTCCAGCTCAACGTTTGGTTGGGAGTATTATTTTGGATCTCGGTGACCCGATTATTTTCAAAGAACAATTTAATATCATAAGATTCAGAGGCCTCTGGCCAGACTGTGATAGAGGTATAGATATCGGGTTCATAGAGTACGCTTAATAGCACTTTCTCTGCGTCCGAAATAGAAGCAAGCTGGGGAAAAGAATTTGAATCATAATTCCAGCTAAGTTTTAGGTAATGTCCCATTGGATCAAATAGTTGTACAGGTACTTTGAGATCAAAGGCATTTTTTGGCCCCGTCAATATTTCAACCAGACCGGATTTATGGATCACCCGGTAGATATTTTGGGTCACATCCTTTTCAAAACGTACAACCCCTTGTTTATACTGTTTTAAAAAAACCATATCCTTGGTTTCATCCACTTTATAGCGTTCACCCGTTGACAGTATTAACAACCGATTATTAGCATCATACAGGGTCAACCCGATAGAAAATCCCTGACCAAAACCAATATCCTGGGTATTCATTGGGCTATAAGAGAGTGCTATTGTTTGTTCTGGCCCCAATTGATTGTTTCCTATTAGATGAGCAACCGGCATCAAATAGTTAAATAACCCCGTACGCGGATCAACCTTCCCCGCAGCAGCACTTTGAAAATTATGGGCATTAGAAAAAAAAAGTATTCTCAGACCCAAATTGATCTTTATCTTGAATATTATTCATGGTGTTTCCTATAAATTAATTTGATAAGTTGCAATATTTCCGGATTAATTTAATTAAATTATAGAAAAATCATGTTCGGAAATATTTATAAACAACTATTTATAATGAAAGGATAATTGCCATATTCCACATGAAGCATAAATCGCTTGATGCTTAATAATCTTAGATGCTGTTGTGTATTCAATGATTAATACAGGTATGCTTTCTCAATAAAGTTATCTGTCACTATTTCCATATAGCATGACCATATTTGTAATTGAATTTAATAACATACGTTGTATCGTGATGTCATACCCCCCGAAAATCGGATTGATTTCTTGTTGTTAATGTAATATTTAGTTACCATTTCTATATAACTTTTCATAATTATGAGAATTTCATATTTCCTATTCCTTTCCAACTATTTGCTGAAGCGGCATTCAAGAAAATCTTAACTCTTTTGATGAGCTGCCACATATAT
>NZ_JBBMXH010000009.1:0-78283 GCF_037996725.1 Xenorhabdus entomophaga | reverse complement strand
CACACCTTTGAAACTCATTGTTGTTATGGCCTGCGGCTAGGGGTGTGTCATAACAGGATAATTGTGCAATACGGCACCAATACCCCAAATTTCTCACCTGAAAAAGGGGGGGCGTTTGCCTGTCAGGGCTGTATGTTGACCGTTTCCCGTTTCAGCACACCTTTGGCTGATTTTTAATTCTTCCCGTTTCAGCACACCTTTGGCTGATTTTTAATTCTTCCCGTTTCAGCACACCTTTGGCTGATTTTTAATTCTTCCCGTTACGACACACCTTTGAAACTCATTGTTGTTATGGCCTGCGGCTAGGGGTGTGTCATAACAGGATAATTGTGCAATACGGCACCAATACCCCAAATTTCTCACCTGAAAAAGGGGGGCGTTTGCCTGTCAGGGCTGTATGTTGACCGTTTCCCGTTTCAGTCCACCTTTGGCTGATTTTTAATTCTTCCCGTTTTGACACACCTTGGAACTTATCCCATTTGGAAGAAATTAGGCTTTGACAAAGTGGGGTTACTTGGTATGACTTTAATGTTGAGATGCCGGGATTTTGACGGTGTGACATGGGGGCAGGGATTTAGTGAAAATCCATGATGTTACCTGTAGCGACCTGCATTCCATTTCAGCCAACCCGTATTATTAGGTCATCATGTTGATTACCCGTAATATAACTGTTTTCAACAAGGAAGTTTTTTTAATAAAAAAAGGATAAAGAAAGTAACCAACAATGCGACACAGATGGCAATTGAAAATGTGAACACAAATCCAGCCTGTGTAATATACTGTTCGACTATCAGATAGAAGGCTAATACACCAACCCCGCTTATCGCATTTCCACGTATAACGGTTACAGTATCAGTACGTCCATAATGGATCTGGGTAAAAACAGTCAAAGGCCACGCTATTACTGGCACTGGCGCCAAAATCCCACTAAGTGTAGATCCTATGGCATTGGCGGATGCCGTGATAACCAACACCATTGCGGTTGCGATAAGAATACGTGAGGTTAAATCAAAAGACGGGGGTTGGCGATTAAATGACAATGCTCCGTATCTTCGGGTAAATACGAGGATGCCGCTAATTGCGGATACAATCACACAGATATTCAGAGCAGTGCTATTAACGTCGAGTAGTAGCCACGATATACCGCAAAAGAAAAGCACTGAACTACTGCAAATAATGTAAAGCGAGTGCCTCATCAATGCGATATAATACAAATAGGTCAGCTGTACCGCACCGACTCCGGCTAAAGAACTCAAGGCAGCGTGTTGTGCAAAATACACGCCTTGCTCGATAGCCATGTAAATTGATATAGTCCCAGAAGTCAGCGGCATACCGGATAATATGCCGCCTACAAAACTGCCCCATCGTCTGGCAGAAAGGGAGACGAGTAACATTAATAACGGCGTGACGATCAATTTGATCGCAAATAGCATGTCCATGGGTTCCTGCCTTTATTATTATCCCACCGTATTACTTATCGTTGCTCTCATAGCTACTGCAATTCCATTCCAATACTGGGTCGTAATTTCCAAAAAACGAAAAAAAGAGTGTCGCAATTCTTCAAGATCCTCTAAGCTCTTGCATTGCTGTGCAGCCGCCTCTATCGCTTGAATTTTATGTTCTTTCTCTGCATCACCAATATGTATATAGAAATACTCACAATGCTCGTGAAAGCTGTCATTGCTAGTATAAAGCTGTCGATAGTTCCTAGCGCCTTCATATAGTCTGGTCAGCATGGAATATGCCAGCCATTCTTGCGCTAGCAGCGTTCCAAGAATGCGCGTTGGGGGATTATTTTCACTGAACGTATAAAGTGCTCTTTGCTCGACAATAAATGCTTCGGTACTAGGCAATAAAGGGGATCTTTCTATCTCTGTGATCTTTACCTTTCTACCGGCTAACCGACTAAGTAAGTCTTCAAAATACCCGTGAAGCAGTACAAGATGGGCCTTTTTTTGATCACCGTAGCCAAATTCAGAATATAGATTTTTGACGATCTCTACCTTTGCTGACATCTCTGTTGCGCCGAGGAAAGATAAGGCAACCATTGTTGATGTATTTGTTGTTCTGGCTAAATAGTTTTTAGCAAAAATCATGACTTCATTTAGCGTTAATGTCTCTGACATCCAGCGGGTATAAAACTCATTGTTTAAGGCCGGATGAGAAAAGACACTTTCCGCAGTAGCTTGAATTTGCTGTCGTAATGATTCTATTGTTATAACTTCCTTAATTGTCTGCATATTATTGTCCCCAAGTGTATTTTAACGATAAAAAATTATATAAAAATACAAAAATGAAACACTTTTATATATCGATATAGATATTATAACGTCACAAAACTATACCAAACTACAACAAAAAAATTCCTATCTTGGGAATGAGGGTAAAAGGCAACTAATTTATTTCTATTCACGGATTAGGTTTATTTCTTTACGAAATGCAATGCCGGACTTGGCAGAGAAAAGATGAGGTTCGGTAACGACTAATGTTGTGCTTATTGTTTGCCTCATCATGAAAACAATATCAACTCATTAAATAAGGCAGACAATAAGTTATTGTAGCTACTTGGTTATTCAGAGATCAAATCTCTTGTAACCTTTTTCAATTCATTCAAATCGATAAGTCTATAAACGTGACCTAATCGCATAGCAACATTGGGGCTACCCTGCAACATCAACCAACCCATTGCACCGGCGCAGAAAGACTCTTTGCCAGAAGCGTGATAAACATATTCCTCATCATAGTAACCCCCCGTGGAGAATGTCGTTTAACGGCAAAAAGTTTTTTTAGATTCATCTTATACCAATGGTCGTGCTACAAAATCGTAAACAAGGTCAAATCCCCCAAAACAAGAGATTAAGCGCATCTTTGATATCTGATGACCATTGGCCCACATCAGTGATTTTTTCTCCAATTACGCTTTCTGAAACACTTGAAAGTTCTGTTGTTAAAAGTCGGTAATTTTCATCGCTGATTTGTATGATGGGAAATAGATGCCGGCTTACCTTGTTTGAAAAATGATGCGCTTTAACCAAAGGAATAACCATACGCCTTCCTGGTGTTTCAATGATGTCGCTTTGTACATCAACCAACATGCTATATTGGCTTCCGCTCCGTTTGTATTGATAAACAACAAATTGCATTTACCAGTTCCTGTTTTCATCAGCAAATGAGCCATATTGTTCAATAAATTGAGCAACTTCTTCCATCCCTTTGCGATTGTCGGCTTTCCAGCTTTCAGCTTTGATTCGTTGGGCTTCTCTGGTCATGACGTCATTAACCAAACCTGAAATATTTACCCCGGCGGAACTCAGAATCAGATAATTTTCTTTATCAACTGTTACGTTAACTCTGTGTTTCATAACAACCTCAAATACACACTTTAAGTATACATTAGAAGTGTGTATTTGATGAGGGCAAAAGTCAACCTGATTTTTATCAGATTTCAGATTGTAGTCGTTCTATCTCATTCGCCTGGGGACATAGCGTCTCATCACGAAGTTGCTTTACGGCCAAAATGAATGTTCATGATATTGCGTACAGTATGCAATGGATCGAATCCCCTTTCTTTTGCCACCGCAAAACGCAATGTTGCCTTTTGCCTTGCTTGTTCAGCCTCTCTATCAATCCGATCCCGATAGGATGCACTCGCACCCTGATTTTTGCGGGTGGCTTGTGATGAGGTGCGAGCACATAAAAATGTTTGACGCTTAACGAGGTTATTGAGCTTTTCTCTTAATGAACGACGTTCAGCGTGTTTCATATTCTCGCTTTCTGCATAATCAAGCGCTTTGGTTTTTGCCCGTTCAGCAAGGGCTGTTGTGCTTGTTTTTACACTGACAGAAAATGGTTCCGGTTTAGCCGGAATACTCTTTTTCTTTTCTTCTTGGTCTATGGGCTTTACTTCTCTTTGCCGCTCATTTTGATCGGGGGCACTCTGTGCATTTTGATCGGGGGGGGACTGTTGCATTTGTGATTTAAACTTGCCCTGAAATATCTGAGTAATACAGTTGATGATTTTACGAATATCTCTACGTACATACCCTGTTATGGCCTGTATGCAGTCCCGCGCAACGTTTAGAAATGAATCTGTGAATTTGTATTCTGTGGCTTGCTGACCGACATGGGGATCAAACACATAGGTTTTCGTCAATATGCCTGCGGATACCGCTTTATTTAAGTTACGACGCACTGTAGCAATGGACGTCCCACATTCCATGCTGAGGTTGCGTTTTGTTTTGTAGATTTTGTATTCGGATGTAGATGAAGCCACCCCAGAGACGACGGATAAGATTTGTTTGGCTGGACGAGAAAGAATATCAATAGGTAAGTGGCCGATAATAAAACTCAGGCCATAGCCTGAAATTTGTCCGTTTTTCTTGATGTATGGATTGCGTGAGTTTATAATATCCCGTGAAATTTGCATGTTTTGTTTCCAATCTAAATTGTTATTGCTTCCTTGTTTGCCGACAAGAAAGTGCCACCGATAGGTGAAAAGAAGAGCGTCAGCAATGAACTGGCGCTTTTTTTTTGCCTATACATTTTTAACTGGATTTTAATACAGTGTTGTGATAGTCGAGCCTGTGTAGCAAGGGCGATCCTACACGCGATCTGATTCTCAGATCAATACGATAAATAAATTATTATTTAGATTTATATGTTATGTTTTATATAACTTACTGTTTTTAATTATTAATTTTTAGTTAAAAAGTAATTTTTATTTAGAATTTTATTTTAACCCTATTATTTAACGTCAATGGCTTGTTGACATGCTCCGTTGGAAAGGGGTATTTTAAAACGGCAGTAGTAAATCCTACTGCCGGGATTGGAACCCCGATAACCATTACAGCGACACAGATGCGCTTGCGTCTTTTTTTGTGTCATGCCTATGCACATCCAATTTATGGTGGGCGGGGCGGAGCAACCGCAAGGTTGGCCGGATTAGTGTTTGCCTCGGTAATCGCCGTAGCTGTAATGGCCGGTAGTTCCAACTCCGTTCAGCTCACCACCAATCAGAGATTGGAACCTCGCTGGTGGTGATTTTTTACCATTACAGAGCGATTACCATCATGATTAATCATAATTATCATTGCGCACACCTGCGCCCAAAATCCTATAAGTTCCTGTTTTATGCGCAGGTGCGTGCTGACCAAAAATCCATCCCAGAGCGCATAACCATCAAAGCCGAATCATTGTATGAAGCCCGCCGCATTCTTGCTCCGCGTTATGTTCTTGTCTATGGTGGCTGCGTACCTATTCAGCATGATGCTTAATCATTCCTGGAGTAAATGTAACTTGCTAATTTTGGGCTTATTTACCTAAACATCCTGACTGTATCCAGCGTTTTTAACTTTTAATATTTAAGATCACGCTGGATTTTCAGTCTGTTCATCTGATAAATCAGTGTTTATGATGAATAGGTTTTCACCTAAATAGAGGGGTAACTATGAAATATACATTCAGCGCTGACAAAGCAGGCACAAAAACTTGGTTTACCATTCCTAATGGAGCCCCATTAAAAGAAAAAATGCCTTCCAGAGCCCTTTGTCGTATTGATGATGATGGTACTTTACATGTGACATGTACAAACAAACGTGAGGCTCAAGATGTTGAACTTGCAATTTCTATTGCAAATAGACCACTTAAAAATAATCTGGAACAAGACGTTGAACAAACCCAAAACACAAAAACACCTCCCCGTCGGTATGTTGCATCCCTTTTCATGGCACAGTTGAAAAATCTCAATCATGGAAAGCCTTGGGTGTGTACTGAGTATGACATTCAATTAAAAGGGGCATCACCAGCATGGGAGGGAGAATTGATATGTTATGTCTACGAGGAAAAAGAAAAATCATAGTTTTTATGTTTTACTACGCATACAATGTTTACTATTAATCAAATAAAACCAAAAGGTCTGGCATAATGAAAATAGATAGCATACGTAAAAGGAATGAATTTTGTAATGGATTAGAGTACGCGATTTACGATAAACTTAAATCATTCGGAGTTAATGAAATATATATTAATATTGTGTATAACTCACACATTTCATTAGGCTATGTAATAACCGCCAGTTTATCCTATCAAATTGAGTTGCGTAAGGTTGAATTCGTTTTAACGTTTAATGATTTCAGCTTCACTGCTAAACAGAAGAATAAGATAAACATTGACCCTGTAAAAAAATTGGCTAGCCGTAGAGAAAAATATGTATTTGGCTCTCCCTTACTTGAAATGCCAATTCCTCACCTTGCATCAATTATAGTTAAATATCTCGATCTCCCTGATGAAAAAATCGAATTTGATAAAGAAATAGAACATACAGTAAATAATGAAAAAAAAGACTTAAGCAATCTTGTTACTGAATCATGGCAGGGGGGAGCACCTAGAGTAACCGTTAATAAACGGGATGGTGAGGTGGTTGTTAAGCTGTTGAGGGAGAGTACACTTATAAAATCATCTAAGAGGTTATTGACAGGTCAGTGTGAAACCCTTGCCAAAAAAGTGTTGACGTTTCCAGCTGATGAAAAAATTGAAACCATATTAGAAGCGGCATTATCATTATCTCGTGAAGCGGGTGATTGTTGGGTGTGGGATACAGCTGGCATTGGACTTGAAAAGTTATATAAAACTAAATTTAGTGAATGTAAATAAACTAAAATCTAAAGTGTTCCCCGCAATGCGGGGAGATAGAGAATTTTTCGATAGCTCAGTTGTAAATTAGAAGTTTATAACTAAATGCCTGTCTTAAGCGGGTTAGAGAGCCATGATTGGATTTTATTCTGGATATTGCTCGCCTTGTGAGGTGTCTTCGAAACCTAATTCTGCATTTTTTAGTAGCATAACATCACCCAAAACATATTCACCTTTTGTAATTATATTTTTTGTTGCATATTGAGTTGCTAAATAATTTTTAGGTAGTTTATGTCTTTTTCCTTCTTCATTAAGAATCATCCAATAATATATTTCATTGCCTATAGTTAACCCTTTGGGTAATGCGAGTAGTTTGAAGTACCCTTTAACGGTTTTTTGCAAAAAATGAACAGGTAATTCTTTATCGACGAAATGCTTTTCGTCAACGGGCGCTATGGTGTTATCTGTGCGTATTATTAATGCCATTTTTTAATCCCGCTTCTTTCACACGTAATTCTTGATATCCTGATAATCTCTGACTCTGATAGCTCCCCTGGCTTCATACTTTGCAGGCCAATAAATTGAGCTGTTTTTGAAACAGCTTTCCAGTATAAACAACTTGCGGCCTTGATTAAGCGCCGCTCTTGCTTGCGTCAGCGTTCCCGATGTATCAGAAGCCTCTACAATAACCGTAGCCTCTGATAATGCGGACATGGTTATATTACGTTCAGGAAAGAACAATTTGTTTGTCCTGTAATCGTTATCCCGATAGTATTTAAACGGAACTTGACTAATTAAGAGATGGTTTTTTCTAATAAATTTTTGCAGTTCAATATTTTGCTTTGGATAAAAATGAGAAAGAGGGGTGCCAATAACCGCAATTGTATTTCCGCCTAATGCAAGCGCTGTTTTATGTGCTTCAGTATCAACCCCTTTAGCCAATCCAGAGATAATTGTAAAACCATCATTTACCAAGTAATTAGTCAGTTTTCTTGTTCTCCGTTTCCCTTCCTCAGATACTTCACGAGAACCAATAACAGAAATGCAGCGAGTATTTATTAGATCCCACCCTCCCTGATAGTAAAAAACTTCTATTGGATTTTGAGCGTCTCTTAATTTTTTGGGATACTCATTAGTTCCATGTACTCTAATTCCTAAATTATCAACCGAATAGAGTTCAAAAATCTCGCTTAACATCCTTTTAAAATCTTCTCGAACACTTTTTGTAACCAGCGTTGAGGGCAACGTATTAGGGGCTTGCCTAAATTTATCTGCAATGGTTTTAAATGTCGCACCTTTCTCAGACCACAATGCCTCATACGCAGCCATTTCTTCAAACTGAGATATAACTCGCTCAAAAGCATCCGAAGAACCGAAATCAAACTGTAACATTTATTCATCTCTTACATATTTTACATCGCCAAATGTATTAGATAGATGGCAAAGCAATCAGGGGAGTTTAACTTAGTGTATACCAATGGTCATGCGTGAGATAGGCTTACATGAGTATGTAAATAGCCTATGGTTTTAAGTGAAATGAGTATCAAAAATACGTATCAAACGCACGACAAAATACGAGTATAACTACCTCAGTCTTAACACGAACCTCGCCTAATATTAGACGATAGACGAGGTAGAAATCCCTATACAGTGTCCTTAGCTAAATTTCGGTGGCCTTGGCGTCTTTAACGAAAAAATAGGGGCTTGGCTGAGTGATTTTGAAGTCCGTTTATGCGGAGCGGGTTGATAGCCCGTTATCTGGCCTAATGGAAGTCGGCCAAAATCAACGTTGCCTACTGATTCGAAAATGGCGGCAACGATCTGTAAATCATTTTCGGTTTCCATGTGTAACATGGCGTTTTTTTGTTCTTCAGAAAGGAATACCGGCAGTTTGTCTATTGCGGATTGGAGATAACGTTTGCGAAGGTCATTGTTTCGCTGTACAGCTTCCAGCATAGCATCCTGTACCTCAATTTTTTGGTTAAGCTCCAATAAACGACCGGATAAAACCAATAATTCCCCTTCAGCGGTCTGGGCGCGGTTTACTGACTCGATCATCATGTCGCGTTCACGCATTTTTTCAAAATGGTCGGAGAGGTCAATGGCGGCGCTTTCGCTAAAACCTGAGTTAACGAATGCCTGAACAATATGGCTTTGCCGGTCTGATACCGATTCCGCCATCATGATTTCACGATCAAGGCTGATGTAATTGGGGGTAGTGACATAATCAAAACCGTAAAAACGGCGTACTACAGATTTCCAAGGGCTGTCTGACCCGCCAGTGACCCAACTCCAGCCCCCAGCTCGTGAGCGTTCCATGCCTTTAACAATTCGGCCAGTATCCGTGTCTAATATTTCCTGAGAGTGGCTAATAATACCTGAATCGTCGATGCTAATCGCGACCGTTCTGTTGGACGGTATATTGTCCAATGCGACCGGTTTTCCATCGATCATGATAAAACTGGTTTCAGGTAGTCGTAACTCTCCTGTGCGTTTGTAATATTCTTCGCGCCGGTTATGGCCATAGAAACCGTAGAGTTCGCCTAATGCCATGCGTTCTTTAACTTCGTTGCTTTCCAGTGATGCTTTAACAGAACTGAGTACATAGTTTCTGGCATTCTGTGGGGTGTGTTTGCGAATGTTGTCAATTACCGAAAAGCGGTCAGTGACGGTCATTAAATTATTCATATCTTTTTCCTCAAAAGTCGGCACAACAGAGGTTATTTAGTAATAAATTTGAAGAGGGTTTTCAGTTCTTCATGGCTCATGGATTCGATATCGAATTCAGCTCCGGTGAATGGGACTGATTCCATCATGTCGTTGTTCTCTTTATCGTCCTGAGTGGCCTTGAATTCTTTAATCATGGCCTGAGCGGTATCGGGATCGATTTCCATTGTGTCGGCCAAGGTGTACTGCATGAAGGTGTCCGAACCACTCATTTTCGGGTTATTGAGCAGGGCATCGACCACGGTAACAACCTGCGCAGAATAGTTAGCCCGGCTATCGAGTTCGCGGTTTCGTTGCTCCTGAATGGCCGTATTCAGGGAATTAAAGGTGATCTGGTAGGGGCGGTCATTGGGCGGAAAAACCTTGCCGTATTTGAAGGCACAGTGAATATCAATGATGCGATAAATCGCCTCCGTGCAACCGTGGCGTATCCAATCACTGCGTTCAGCCGCACTGCTTGATGTCTGTTGCCATCCGCCTTCACCAAGGCCACCGCTCATTTGATCTGCCCATCCCAGCATCGTGGCATCGATACCCAGTGACGCGGCCAGCTGGCGTAAATGAAACATCACATCTTCGATCCCTGTAATGTCGGCAGGGATAGTTTGGGTATCAATCACAATGCCGCCTTTCCCGTCACTCATGACCGGGATCACATGGTTCATCACGGTGGGAAGGGCGTTTCCGTTCATCATGCGGCGCTGGATTTCGACCGCATTCCGCTTTAATCCCTGTGTCACCGAGCGTGTGTAGCTGGCGGCTTGCACGGGATCGAGTGTGTTTGTTGTCAGGGCAACGAGGCGGTCAATTTTGGCCGCGTTATTTCGGGTGGCTTTGAGCGCCTTCAGTGCATCACACAGGTTGACGAATGCCTCATAAGAATGTTCAAGAAAGCTGGCGCCGTAATTTTGGGTTTCTCGTAATGGTGATGCGTCGATGGAAGAGAGCAGGCTAAACCCGTTACTGCCATACATCATTGGCCGATTGTCATAACTGGGCACCCATATTGGTAGTCTCATGGTGATGAGATCCCACGGTTGCGCCATGACACGCTGATAGGTTTCAGGGTGCAGTAAAAAATCGCCGGTGAATCCCGCCAGTTGACCACCGCGCACAAACTCCTGAACAAAATGGGGCAGGGTATGATAGTCACTTTCCAGTGCTATGATGCCTTTCCCTTTTTCCGCATATGGCCGGATGTATGATGTACCGAACACCGTCATGATGCGGGCCCAATTGGGCAGGTTTGCGTTGATTAATTTACCCAGATCGCCTTGCAGTTCTTTACAGCGTTGACTGAGTTCATTATCCGCAGTGTCTTTGGGCTCAATGGTGATGATGGAACGGGATTTTTTGTCCATGCTTAACGCATTGGAAATGTGGATATTCAGTGCGGCGGCAACGGTGGGGGATTTCGCCATCATGCTTAAAATGGCGTATTTCGATAACCGTTCTTCAGGAAGCTGAGTACTGGCATGAATTTCATCGCCGGTGGAGGTAAACACATCTGAATCATCATTTTTATATAGCGCGATCCCCGAACGGGAAACGATCGCCCCGTTACTGCCTGCTATAGGCACGCCGTGCAAGTCATCACGTTCAGCATGAGCGGGCAGTAACTTGCGCAGAATGTCTATTGGCGACCACGACGTTTTGGATTTCACGGTTATTCCCCGCCAGTCATAAATTAAAGGTTTATTAGAATTGGCGATTCTAGTAAACCTTTATTTAGAGACGTGAACATTGGGCGATAAATTAACCTCGACAAAAAGTGATCCTTCGTTGTTTTTAGGTGTGACCAGCATTGCTGAACTGATTAGGGTTATCCGTTCCGCCTCATTAACAAGATCACCGGCCAGCTTTGGCATTACAAAATCAGCGGGGGTCAGTATTGAAAGAAAGAGAAAACAAGCCAATGCTGAAGCGATTGCTTTGCTTGATTCACTCCCGCCTGATTTTGATGGATATACACTAACGGACGAACAGCGCCAGATCTTGGCAGGTTATACCGGATTGGGGGGGATTGGCGGTTCTGAATATGAATACTACACCCCCCAGCATGTCGCCGCTGGCATGTGGGAAATGATGAAAGCCTATGGTGCTGATACCGGCAATATGCTGGAGCCTTCAGCGGCCACCGGCGTATTTCAGGAAACAAAACCCAAAGGCGTTATCTGTACGTCAACCGAAATCAGTGAAATATCAGGCCGGATTAATCAGTTGCTGCACCCTGAAGATCAGGTTTCCATCTCCCCGTTTGAAAAGCTCGCCTCCAATACTCCTGATGATTACTTTGATAGCTGTCTGGGTAATGTGCCCTTTGGTGCCAGTCGTGGCGGTTTTGCCCATTTAGACCCGGAGTATTCAGACGTTAAAAACGTGGGGGTGTATTTTGTTCTCCGTATTTTAGACAAAATTAAGCCGAACGGATTGGCCTGCATTGTGGTTCCCTATGGCATGACCAGTGGAAAAACCTACACCAAGTTACGTGAACAGGTTTCACGTAAGGCGGAGTTTTTAGGGGCACATCGTCTACCGTCAGGCACGTTTGAAGAGAACGGCACGGCAACCGCCGTGGATATCTGGGTACTCAGAAAGCATCCGGTCGATCTGGCCGAAAAAATCCTGATGGCCGATGAACCCGCGTTGAAATCCGCGAATGTGCTGTGGGAGACGTACCTTGCCGGGAAATGGTTTGAGCGGGAAGGCCGAAAATTTCAGCACGGTGAGTCCAGCATAGAAGGTGCAGGCAAATTTAAACGGCTGGTGGTGAAGAATGATCAGATAACAGCGGGTGAGATGAAGCGTAACCTTGCGCATAAGTTTGAATCCCGCATTGATTGGGCCGCGCTCAACCTGATAGAACCGGATGTTGCACCGATGGCAGAGGGCGAAAAGCGGTTTATCAATGGTCGCTGGTATCAGATGGAATCCGGCCGCCTGGTGTATGATGCCGGGGCAAAGGCCACGAAACTCGATCCAACGCGTTACGGCGTCACAACGTATGAAGAGCTATCGGAGCGCTTATCCACGTCTGAAGGGTTATTGAGTCTCACTTTTGAGCAGATTTCTGCCATTGCAAGTAATTATCCCGAAACACTCCCCGCCGAATACCGTTCAATCATCACGTTTGCCCGGATGCAACCGCCGTCGGTACGTGAAAAAGCCTATCGCGGCTCCGTCATTGGCAAACGTATCGCGGGGATGCAGGATCTGATGGCCTCCGGTGCGGCGGGCGAACAGCTGGAAACGCGGCGCGCTGAGGTCGAACAGCTGATTACCCAAGAGGTGGCGCGGGGCGCGAACCCCCATCATGGACGGCGTGTCAATGTGTCCGGCAGCGGGGCGGCGGACTGGTTAAAGTTCAAGGCGAGTGTGACCCAAGACGGGCAGTTGTCGGATCTGATACAAGGCACGTTAGATATTGGTGTGCAGGACGCTCACGACAGCACCGATCCGGAAGCGGTCATTCGCCACCTCTTCAGTCAAATCGATTTAGACCCGGTTACGCTGGCGGCATTTCGCGCCCATTATACCGGAGAATTACCGGCTGATGATGAAGCGTTGCTGGCATGGCTCGCCGACAAAGAAGGCGTTGCCATTTCCGCTGACGGTAACGTGTTGCCGATGGACAGAGCCACCAGCGGCGATATTGGTTTAATGAACAGCCAGATTCTGGCCGTTTTACCTTACACCCGTGAAGGGGCGGTGAAAGAAAACTATCTGCGCCAGCTGGTGGAAATTAAGAACAAACGTAAATGGACGGAAGTCGATAACATCACTTTCTCCCTGAACTCGCGTTGGATGGATCGCCGTCTGATGCTGGAGTTTTTAAACGAGCAAGGTTATGACGCCCTGAAATACATTGAGAAAGTCGAGGTAGAGGAAGGCCAGCTTGTCTCTGATCTGAGTTATCGTGGTAAGCATGGGATTTTTGTCGGCTACAGACACAAAACCGTCATGACCAAAGACAAGGACACGGGGCAGACGATCCCTCAGTATAAACGCGTCAGAGGCAAAGACGGGTTTGCCGATCAGCTTGAAAATTACCTCAATGGTATTAAGCCACGTGGCCAGAACGAGGCCGTGTATCTGGAACGGATCAAACGCTTAGAAGAGGATTTCAACGTCTGGCTCCGCCAGCATGATGAAATAGACGGTCTTGTGCAGCAATATAACGATGCCTTCAATGCGTATATCCCGTATGAGCATTCCGCCGCCAGCCTGAATCTCAGTGGGATTTCAGGAAAACGCACCCCATTCGGTTATCAGAATACCGAAGTCAGACGACTTTCCGAAGATGGCCGGGGCATACTGGGCTTTGGCACGGGACTGGGGAAAACCACCACCGGAATGGCTCTGGAAGCCTACAATTTTGAAAATGGCCGCAGCAAACGCACCCCGATTGTGGTGCCGAAAGCGGTATTGGAAAATTGGTATCACGAAGCCCAGTCGTTCTACAGCAAAGAGGCGCTGAAAAGTTTTCTGTTTGTCGGCCTCGATGAGCTGTTTGATGATGAGGGCCATCATCGTCAGGTGCCGGTACTGGATGAGAACGGCCAGCCGAAATTGGATAAGAACACGGGAGAACCGCTGTATCGTAATGCGCTTAAAATTGCCAGCAGCGCCACGATTAAAGAGCGGATGAACCTGATCCCGCAATCCAACTACCGTGCGGTGGTCATGACCAAAGAGCAGTATGCGGCTATTCCGCTGCGGGAAGAGACGATCACGGACAATGCCTATGATTTGCTGTTTGCTCAAGCTGAAGCGGGTCGCGTCAATCTGGACGGCCAAAAACACAAGGATGCGCAAAAGAAAAACCGCATCCTGGCCGATGGCAGTAACACCGGCAGTCAGAAACAGCAGGATTTCCCTTATTTTGAAGATATGGGCTTTGATAACGCGATTATTGATGAGGGTCATAACTACCGTAACAGTTATGCCGCCGGGCGTGAGGCGTCCATGCTGGCCTATTTGCCGACATCGGCCATGGCAAAGTCAGCCCGTGATATGGCCGTCAAAAACGCCTATCTGATGAAAAATAACAATGGTCGTGGGGCCGTGATGCTGACCGCGACGCCGTTGGTCAACAGCCCGATTGATGCGTTCAATATGCTGTCACATGTCATTCCGATGGCGGAATGGCAACGCATGGGGATCTACACGCCGGATGACTTCGTGAAGGTGTTCGGGATGACCGAATCCGTGCAGGTGCAAAAGATATCGGGTGAGATTGAAACGAAACTAGGCTTGGTCGGGTTCCAGAATCTGGACGGATTACGCGGCCTGTTTCATCGCTGGGCGACCTTAAAAGAGGCAAAGGACGTTGCCAATGAAGTCGCTATCCCCGATGTGGTGCCTCAGACTGAATCGGTGCCCATGACGGCATATCAGCAGGCGGTTTATGAAGAACTGCGCCTGCGGGCGGATGCCTTATCAAAAAGCAAAGAAGAAAAAGAACGGGATGCGAGATACGACGGGTACGAAGAAAAGCCTGAAGATTCTATTTTTGCGATTATCCGGGATATGGACCGGGTGTGTACCGATCCGGATTTGTATAATCGCACAATCACCTTCCGTTTTGATAAATCGCATCTGAACGCCGTGAACGCATTACGGGATGATTTGCCCCTCAGTGTCACGGATACGGATGATGACGATGACGAAACGGTCACCGCCAGCGCAGAGGCGCTTGTGCGGGAAGAGGGGAAGTTTGTTGCTCTGGTCGTCTCTGAACTCTATGAAAAGGAAGTCATTCAACGTTTGGGTATGTTTGGGTTGAGCGAGGATGATATTACACATCCCATTCCGCCAAAATACTCCAAATTAATTGCCAACCTGAAAAAAAGTATGGTGGGGGGCGGTAAGCAAATCATCTTTTCGGATGAAAAAACCCAGCATGAAAAATTGCGCCGCATTATCGCCCAGGCGTTGGGCATGAAACGGGAGGACATCGGTATTCTGAACGCCACGACGGTAGCGCAGGCAGCCAAATCCAATACGAAGAAGCTGAAGAAAGTCAAACGCCCGGCAGAGCCGAAAGAAGACGCGACACCCGACCAGCTGAATAAATATTATGAGCAGAAAGCCGCTTTTGATGAGTATGTGGCCGCGCAGAACGACGTGTCACTGGGCGGGTTAGAAAAGATCGCCGCCGATTACAATGAAGGCCGAACGCCGATCATCATTTGTAATAAGAAGGCAGAAGTGGGAATTAACCTGCATATCGGCACCACCGCAATGCACCACTTAACATTGCCCTGGACACCGGCCTCACTGAATCAGCGCAACGGACGCGGGGCGCGCGTGGGTTCCAGTAGTGCCAGCGTTAAGGCGTATTATTATTGTGGGCAAGGGTCATTTGATGAGTTTCGCCTTGACACGCTGAAACGCAAAGCCAACTGGATCAAAAATATTCTGACGTCGGATGAGGCAATTATGGCGAATGCCGATGCCAATAATGCGGAGGAAATGCGTTTACTGTTAGCCGCCGATCCGGAAGAGCGTGAACGGGTGCGCCGTGAGCAGATCGAAAAAGCGGAAACATTGGCAAAGGCCAAAGCCAAACAGCGGGCGGAAATTGACCTGACCAATTATCTGAAGGCGAAACACGCCAGTAAGGGCGATTCGCAGTCAGTGGAAGATACCATCAAGGATTATCAGGCAAAAATTGACGATAACAAAGCCCGTCTGGAAGACGGACACGCGAAGTCGCCAGACGCGCAAAAAATGTTGCGGGAACAGATTGCAAAGTATACGGATGCGATCACCAAACAGGAGCGTTTGCTGGTGCGTATGCGTCAGTCTGAAAACTTAATCAAACGCTTACGCCCGGAGATTAAACACGCGATTGACGCCGGTTATCTGGATGTGGAACCGGATATTTTAGAGCACGCCGCCGAGTATTATGTGGACAAAGATAAGCGATTATTGCGTACGGGTCGGGTTTATTACTGTCGGATGCCCTATCGTGAGGGGTCTTATTACTTCGACCAGTTTTTGGTCAGGGTGAAGGCCATCAATATTGATACCGGTATCGCCACGGTCGATCAATTGTGGTGTGATGATAAGAATGGTCAACTCAGAAATGCGGCGGCTACGCTTGTTACGTCTTTAGAGGCGGAAGCTGACTTTTCTGACAGTGAGCTGGTGCTGAAAACGTGGATGTTTGGCGGGGTTAGTATTAGCGATGTCGCCTCACGTCTTAACCGACAGCAATTTTATGCTTACCTCAAATCTGGCGATCTGGTATTGAAAGATTATGATGTGTTTTACAGAACAGAAGGGAGCTTTGACACCCATAAATTGAATGGAATGCTTTCAAACTGGTTGAGAGAGAATGCGGATAATATTGTTTATCCCGACGCCAACGATGAGGTACTGAAATCGAAAGTGGCAGAGCATTACCGAGGGAGTTCCTCTCGTGCTTCGTCTATTGGATTCCTAATCGCCTTGTTTGGCACGGATTATAGAACGGCCATCGACAGCTACGGTGAAACGGCCAGCCCGTCATTGATTACTGAACTGGTTGCTGAATACATATCGGATAAGTTAAGCAACTACGGCAGTGAGTCAGAGAATATGTCTGGCTCTGGGTCGGCACAATTACGGCATTTTTTGGAAACCGGACAGTATGATGCCAGTCATTTTATTAAGAATGCTTTTGGTTATCGGACGTTTTCTGTCCCCAGCCAGTACCGGAATACGGTTGATTTTGACAGGGAGTTTGCTGAACAATGTCAGGTGATTGTGGCTCGTCTCAACGATGCCGTCGCCAAGCAGGGTAAAGCGGCAGCCCATAAAGAATATCGGGTGTTTAAATCGTCCCTGAACTCCAGTCTGGCTTCGGTTGTCGAACGAGTGCAGGCATTCCCAACTTCGAATTTCCGGTCTTTCCAAGACAATTATTTTGAAAATACAGCTGGATACGATAATAATTTCGCTACTCTTTTTGCCGATGCTGTTGCTTTGGGCATTATTGAAGAACACGACATTACCGAATCGCATTTCTTGAACGTTCAGCGGCATGATGGATTGTTTTCGGAGATTAATCAGGGTTATAAGAAATTACGTTATGGCGTCGGACGCTGGGATGAAATCAAGCTAAAAGCGGGCCTGATTTCTCAGGAGGAGGTGGATAAAGCCAACGCCGAAAAAGCCCAGATAGAACAAGAAACCCAAAAAATGCGGATCGCTCAGTTGGAAAATAATATTATTGTAAAAACCAACAGCACCGCTATTCGTGGCGGTAAAGGGGCTAACCGTTATGACTATGCACCCGATGGCTGTTACTGCTTTAACGATATCAGGGGCAAAGATGGTGCGCTGTTTGAGGCAAAAGACGAACTGAAAGTGGATTTCAGCGCCACCTATTATAATGGCCGTAATCCGAGCGATGAGTTGGCCGGTAGCTGGTGGCTTATCTCGAAAGAACATCCGCTGGATAAAATTTTAGCTGTTATTCAAAGACATGAATAATTAATCTTGGAGTTGCGCCCTGTTTGGGGCGCATTTAAATCGATGACGACATTAATTGACACTATTCAGCCTCCAGAAGCTCACTTGGAGTCTATACTCGCTGAAGCTATCGGAACAAAGCCAGAAAAAGCGTATGTGGAATTCTACATCACGAATCTGATTACCCGACTGAAAACCGAGCCGAGATTGTACCGTTCTTTTGGTGCATGGTGGCCGAGCGTGAAATCACTGATTGTTGAGCAAGGAGAGAGGGCTTTTGGTGTCCTTGTTGATGCGGATGTTGCCGCTATTTACACCATGAGCCGTCCGGCGTTGATCGTGGTGGCCGCGCACCTTTATTCAAATGAGCGATTTGAGAATGGCTTGGTTTATTCCGCTGACCATACCTTTGACATTCATGATGCGTCTGATGACACTGAACCTTATCTGTGGTTCAGCAACGATGAAGAGATGGAAACGCGTATCCAACTGAGGGGGGCATTGTGAACGGCACTAAAAAGTACTACAAACTTGGGGAACTGACGGACCTTGCTGCGAAGCGAGGGTATATGCTGAAGTTTAATTCCGCCCGTCAAGTATTCGAACTCAAGGATAAGGAACATCATAATAATTGGTGCTGGATCGTTCGACCTTCTAATGGGGTTAGAGTTGGACAGGTAAGGGAATGCTGGATGTCCGAATGGGATGAGATTATTGATTTCAATATCGACCGTTTAAAGAAGAATGCTGAAAATTTCAGCACTATGATTTAATTGAAAAATTTCTATATTCTCATTGAAGTTTAAAAAAAAATGTTTAGAATTTACCTTCAAAGTTAGAAAAAAAGCATTTAGAATTTACCTCGAAGTGTTGGTTTTAAATCCACTCAAAAACCCGCCATCAGGCGGGTCATGAGCGATAGGTTGTTATCATGTAAAACAATCTCTTTGAAATTTTAAGTTGTTGAATAATACCGCTTGATTTGCGGTTTTTTTTTGGTTTGGCGATTGATTATGCAGAACATGGAGTGTGATCCCCTCGATAAAATCCACGACTTCTGTCCTTTTCGGCTGGTATGTCACCTCACCGTTAAAAAGTAAGAAACTGATTAGAATTGAAATAATGTTGTTGGAGTGAGAATGCTGAGAGCTTCCGAAGAATGGTATAGCGATTACTGCGAAAGGACGAAGAAGAAAGGGCAACTCACTAAGGGTAAAAGGTCCGTCACCAATAACGCCCCTGTAAGTTGGGACAAGCCCAATAACAAAGCGCGTTCCCCTCATGCTGTCGCTTTGGAAAAGTTAGCTAAGAATCCTGAGTTGCTGAAAGGCAATCATGAACATTACGCTCAGGTTCGCTTTTTTTATTATTGCGAGGTGAATGCTCCCGACATTTACAAATGCCTGCATTCGACGCCTAACGGCGGGCTACGCCACAAAAAAACAGGCGAACACCTTAGAGCAGAAGGACAAAGAAAAGGGTATCCCGATGTTTCGTTAGATACTGCTAAGGGGGATTACCACGGTATGCGCCTTGAATTTAAACATGGGGCCAATAAACCGTCTGAAGTGCAAAAACAATGGTTGAATACGTTATCTGAGGGGGGATTTTACTGTGTTGTTGTCTATGATGAGCACGAGGCAATAGAGGCGGTGACGCAATACTGGTGCCTGGAATCTGGGGCATCATTTACCGCCCATAAAAATGATCATTTGTGGAAGGAGTAACCGATGAAATTCAATAAGGAACTATTTTATATATGGTTATTAGATAAACCTTCCATCAAGCGCGATTCAACTAAGTGGAAAGTGGCTTACTATATGGTTTGCCTTCTTGAGTTATACATTGAAAATGAAGGGAAAAAGGTAACGGCTATCAGTTTATATAAGCGTGCAAATAGCAATAAAGCTGACCTTCATTACGCCGTCGGTGGGATAAAAAATTTGTGGAAGATGATCCACAGGGCAACGTCTGATTATGCGCATTACCTCTCTGAGGAACAAAAATTAATCATCAACAATATTTTTGCGGATAAATTACAGGCTAAATCAGAGAAAAGTGATGCTGCAAACAGCGCTGATGTCTCTGATATCCGATTGATGGATTACCCTTCAGCGTTGAGCCTCATGATCCAGCGTGATTACAGTATCTATCGTATGAATTGGGCGGGTGGGCGGGTGAGATTGCACTGTGATAAGCGAAAAAGAAATGAACGGGCTGAGTTTTTATTTATAGCGCCTGATGGCATTTCCATTCCTTGGAATCCTTCGGTTCAGGATCAGCTGGCTGAAAATTGGGCGGTATACCGTGCATAACAGGAAGGTGTATTTTGAGTATGGCGTGGAGGCAGGCGCTGATCTCCTGCATAACGTCGTATCGATTTACGGGCTGGTGGCGTCTCACCGCCGTTTTTAGCCAAACAGCCTTGGCATTCTCCACAAAAATGAGATATTCGGGAAAGGCCACCTTCTTGTCCTATTGTAACTTTAGGATCTTACTCTAAAAATGGCAAAGAAATTCTATTACTTCAATGTCTCATTCAGTCAATCAGGACTGGAGACACAATCGGTGATCGTAAAACATGCGACACCAAGGATGACACATCTTAGGCTACTGGAAGCGCAAACGAGTTTAGGTATCCGCGTTAACTCAGCGACTATTGGTGTGAGTTTTTTGGGCAAAATGACAGAAAAACAATGGAGTGAAGAGATATGACCAGGGATGAGCGTTCAGCCATTAATCAAGGAAGTGCATCGCAGTTACCAACACCAGAAACGAGCACATAAAAATAAAAAAGTGTTTAGAATTTTATTCTCTAATATCAAGTGTGGCAATCTGCCAGATTTGTTGAAAAGGTTAGAAAATGCTTACCCGTAAAGTTCAGCAGCAAGATTCATCGTAGGCAGCAGGTTATGGCATTGTAATGGCGCACCTGCGAATAGGAGAATAATGGACGCATCCCAACCACTTAACCTTTGGCACTGTGCTGGAATTGGGGTTTTGCGCCCATTTCCTCGATAAGTTCATCTGAAATTTATAACAATGTGTATCAGTGGTTCTAAGCCGGAACCGCCGAAAATTCCGTCAGACTAAATTTCTTTTATAATTTAGGAAGTTCGAAAAATTTATCAGTCGATTGCTTCTTTTCAAGTCTTTTTTGATGCCATTCTTTAAAGTCTTTTTTACGCTCCGCTACCTTGACATCAGCGACCGCAAAGACTTTATATTTACCTTGTTTTTTCGGTTGACCTAGCCATTGCCTAATCGCCCAATCCGTCCAAAGCCTTGTCTCTTTGAGACGCGTTACTGTGATCCACGTCTTTGACCACTGTTTGAACCGTTCAAGCCGTTTCTGGCAATTCCTCTCTCTCATATCCCTAAGCCAGTCTGGATCAACGACAAACTTTCTATAACCCACGAAATAACCAGGTACCTTCCCCATAACTACACCTCTTTTCGTTTCCGACTGCGCTGGTGTGTATTAATTAACTTAAGATATCATATATCCGTATCAAAAATCGAAATTGAGACTATTGAGTTTCAAAATTAAAAACGGGTTATAACAGCCCGTATTTATTAATGATTTGAAGTAGCCTGCAACGTATCATCATGTTCACCATATAAAACGATCCCTTGGTTTTCTAGCTGACGCCGGTCATAAGCATCCTGGAGATGTAACCAGAACTCAGAACTAAGGTGTACTTCCCAGTGCGGCGACGATACGAACTGCCAAAAGAAATTCTTATATTTTAAAATTAATAATAAATTTATCAAAAAATAATTTCCATACTTGCTTTTATAATTTTTATTTATTGATTTTAAAATTAGAGTTGCTGTAAATTTTTTTCCCCTTTCATAAAGGGATTAATTTTATCTTGAAAATAAATAAGTTAAGGATATAGAGATGTCATATAGTTTAATTGCATATTATGAAAATGGTATTCCATATACTGCGGATGGAAAGAGAATTCTTAAAATTATCCCGGCGACAATCAGCGGGAGAGACGTTTTAAACAGATTGAAATCTAGTTTTATGCCATCTACTCCTAACATTTTTCCTGGTATTGGGTATGGTTCCTATGCGAAGCCGCGTGAAACTCTAACGGATGGTGCCCTTTACACACCAGGTGGAGGAATTAGCGCTCATGATATGGCTAAACTTTGGCAAGCTAATGGAAAGGAGGGAATATGTCCAGTTTGTTCAAGAAAACAGTGTCCTTTTATAGAAAAGGAAATAAATAAGGCATTGGGACTACTGGACAAATATCGTAATAAGCCTAATGGTGAGACATTCGCGCTAATGAGGAGTGATTACCATTTTACTCAACCATTATTAAATATCAAAAATATGTTTAACTCTACAGCGCCTGTTGTGATGAGCCATTTATCTATGCTTGAAGGTAAGCGGTTTTATTCAACCATGGATAATCTAAAAGGGCTTTTTGAAGATAGATATTTACTAGATAACAGAATAGGTTCATTTAAGAGCTTATCATCTAATGCTCAAACCACATTACAAATATTTGCTTATGGAAATGAATCCAGGAAATCAAAATATGATAATTTTTACCACCATATGGGTAGTGTGGAAGGTACTGGAAGGAGTACCCAATGGGGTAAAAGGGATTTTAATTCAGCCATTAAAGAATTATATAACAATATGGCTCCAACATTAAAAAATATTTTCGTACTAGATGAACTTGTCAAAGAGTTCGATAAATTTGGTCAAATGAGTACATATGTAAAAAATATTGGTAAGTTAACTACAGATTTTCTTAAAAGTGACTTTAGCAATAGCGACCATAAAGATCTTGTTAAAAACCAATATGATTTTTTCTCGGGAAAGAAAACTAATTTGCAGCGAGACATACAACAATACATGTTTGCCGTTAGTAACCTAGACAAGGTCTTCAATATAGGGGGGATTTCTCAAGGCAGTACGAATATGACAACTAGCGCACTGCGTTTTTCAACGCAGGGATCGCGTGAGACAAACCCTCACGGAATACTCCAGGACAATGATCGCAGGGAGGGTAGTCAGGTTAATGCCTTTCGACATACACTATGGCAATCTGCAATTACCGCTAAATACGGTAAGGAAATAGCCTCTCGTGTGGCTGATGCACATGAACGATATGACACGTTAGATTTGAGTGTTCGCCATTTCCAAACGTCCGCAGATGCTGATGAAACGATTGATATGCTGAATAACCGAACAGGCCGCCAAATTGGCATGGCAAACGCCAATACGTCAATGAAAGAGCAGGCTAAAGCAGTATTAAACCATTTTCATAAAGAAGGTCTCTACGTTGCCAAAGAGAATGCCTCTGGATTTTCAGTGGTGAAAGAGAAAATTTCAGATGAACAGCTTTCTTATATGAAGAGTCAATTTGATAGAGGTGATAATGAAGGTTTTTCACCCGAACAGTTAGCAGCTGGGAAGCGAAAAGAACCCATTGTCGATTATCAATGATAACGACTTAAAAATAATGTAAATTTAAGCTCGGCTTTTTCGGTTGTCATGGATATGCCATTAAGCGCGATACTCCCGCCGACAAAAAGCCGACTTTTTTATATGAATGGGCAATGTAGAGAGAGGCGATGATGATAGTTTTTAACCCAGACGATTATTTGCTAGGGCGAAAAAGTCAATTAGTTACTTTGTTTATTATGTTTTTCTCTGTGTTTTATTTGTCCAGTTGCAGGGAGGCTAATATAGCTGAAGGTATATTTGATTATACTGATAAATATTGTCATGTTAATGATGAATGTATTGTCAATATGAAAAGCATCACACCATTTGAGTGGGATTACATGTATGTAATAGATAATGGATTTGAACGTAAAGCTGTTGAAAGTTTCATCAACTTAAAAATTGATGGGGATTTAGATATATTTTCAAAAATCATCTTTGTTAAAGACAACAAACTTGTTTATCTTGAGCATTATATTGATATTTCGGATTCCGAAAAAACATTAGTATTAAATTTTGATGTTAGAAAAAAGGAAAAAAAATATATTAAGTATTACGTCATATCAAAAGATAATGCAGACGTTTTGATGAAAAAGGAAAAAGTGCCTGATAATAGAGCTTATTATTGGTTTTCATATGCGAATGAAAATCAAGTGGTGAGGGTGGATTAGATAAATAACCCGAATTCGTTTAAGCCGTCACAGGGAAAACGATTTGTATTAAGAGAGATAAAAATATTTAATAACTCATTTGGGTATGTGATTTGGGACGTTAGAATGACAATCGAATATACAGTAGTAGGCAAAAATAATTTTGATGACCTGACAGATCGATACGCTCTGAAAAATGATAAGCCGGATGTCCTGTCCCCTAAGTATTTAGCTGAGATGTGCGCTAAAGATTATAATGATAATCATGAGGGATGGGGTGCTTACTGGCCGATTGATATCGTGGTATTTACTGAGGGGAAATCTCTCGGTGTATTCAGGGTCGCGCAAGAATATAACCCAACATTTACAGCGTCATATCAGAAGAGCTAAAAGAATGAGTATCAACTACCTGCAACCAGAGGATTTGGCGGCATTACGGCGTTTTAAAGCGACGTCGGATGATGGAGAAGGGTACGATGTTTCCCGTGAAATTATGCACAGATTAGCGGAACTGGGCGTTGTTTGTTATCACCGGCATGGTATTTATAGCATTACATGGTTTGGCATGTATGTATTGGATCAAGCCAATAACGATCTGTGTCCACCGTTCCGAACTGAATCAGACCGTATTCGTGAATTAAATAATCGATTAAATATTCTTGGATTCTAATGTGTATAGGTGAATTGTGTTTCGCATGGATAGTGCCGTGTTAATAGCACCGGTCATCCGTGCTTGTTCCACCAGCGCATTGTCGATGAGATTATTTGTTGGCAATATCAGTCCACGGCCATAATGGACAGTGACTGTCTATACGTAGAATGGGTGTTGGGACATCACCCGCTCCGTAATTCCCTATTTGTAACGACCCGAAAACGATAGGTAATCCTTTTTATCCAAAACATCAAAATAGTAGGAGTTCTCATCAATGACTTGTTTTTCTTGATTTCTTAATTTCACCTTTATTTCATAGATGCCGGGTTCAGGGAACTCTATCTGGTCAAATGCGGCACTAAAAATAGCAGTAACTTGATTCTCCGGTAATCTGATGTCTTCAACAGTGAATTCTTCTCCTTCACCACCATAAGGATTTTCGTGAAATTTTACACAACTCTCTCCATTATGGAGAATATCTATAAATAATCGATAAGATTTTCTCTTATTCAGTCCCACTAGACTCACTATCACAGATAAGCGTTGAGTGTCTGGAAAGCTGCTTACTACTTTTGTGATTATTGGTGCCAGTAAATCAGGTTCTACGTTCTGATTTGATTCACGAGTGCAAAATGCTGTCGCTATTTTCTCTGTAATTCCCATAACACCACCTTAAATTTACATTTAAACACTGAATAAATAACCCTTGTTAATGGTTATTTTATATTCAATTTCAGAAGGTGTCGTGAAATAAAAAAAAAGGCCATCATTTAGACGGCCGAATGTGTGAGACTTATCTTTTAAAAGAATTATTGTTAACTACGCCGTGATTATTGTGTGGTTATTATTGGATTTCAATGCGTACAGAAATTGAAATACTGTATCCATTGAATTAGTGTTTCGAATTGACAGTGCTGTGTTAATGGCTCCAGTCATCCGTGCTTGCTCCACCAGCTCATTGTCGATGAGCTTGTTTTTTTCGAGCCATTCAGCAATATCCGCCCATGACCATAACGGGCGACTGCTATCTACGCGTAGAATTGGTGTCGGAAAATCACCGGCTCCACGGCTCCCCTTACTGTATCGAGATAACGCCGCTTTGGTGGTTCCTGCCAGTTCAGCAGCATCACTTAAACTGACTACATCACCAATATCTACAGATAAACAAGTTAATCCAGAAACTGACTCAATATCAGAGATGGCAGATGACACTGATTTGGCGTAATTTTCGCCGTTGCGTGTAAAATTAACGTACAATGTACCGTTGTATGCAGCGGGGTGGGCGTCGCTGCATCCTGCTTCATACAAAGCGTCTGAGATATCAAACAAATCATCGTCAGTAGTGATTTTCTTTCCACCCACCACGATGCTAAAACTGTATTTTCTCATATCCTTTTTCCTATCATTAGATGTGAGACTGATATAAAAAAGGCCGCCGATTGACGGCCTTGATATTATTTGCATTTATCCACTAATGAGATTATATCTTTTGCGTGGTCTTGGGGGCTATCCGGTGTTCCCCACACTGATTTTTGGTGGCACTTATCTTCACGTCCACATCGCAAAATTCCTACAGCATGGCCTTTTCCTTTCCGTTTGATGTAAGCCCAGCCTTGAGACACGGCATATGCAATTGCCGCATTGATCTCCTTATTTTTATGATACGCGATAGATAACACTCCTTTTAAATTAAGTCTCACTTTGTTAAAGAACGTAACCGGCCAAAGTCGCCAGCCAACGGTAACAATAGTAACCATTTATAGATTATTTGTCAACAATCATTACCAATCTTCAAGTTTATACTGATTGACTAGCCACTTAATGGCAAGGCAACGGCTGACTGCCCCGATGGTCATCGTTACCGGGCAATCGGTAATTCAATGGCCGTACCTGTGATGGCATGGATTGGGAAACGAATTTTAATGGGGTATGCGGAATACTTATAACAATATAAGTATTATATTGACAATATAAGTAATAATACTTATATTATACCTATCCTGAAAACGGAGATGCTCTTTAAAAATAGGGGAAATGATGGTCAAAGTGATTTGGTCTAAAGCGGCAACCAAACAGCTAGTCAGGATCGACACGCGATACCAGAAAGCGATCAAAAATAAAGTGGGTTTGCTTACGGGTTTTCCGCTGGTGGATTTGGATATCAAAAAATTAACGGGAACAGAAACTCAATACAGATTGAGAGTAGGTGACTACCGAATTCTGTTTGAGCTTTCAGGTAAAGCGCCGAAGATTTTGGAAGTGCAGGAAGTTAAGCGAAGACAAACAAAGACATATTGACTGGCACGGCGGGGAATACCCGCCTGCTTTTTCCTCTATTCGCGTCATGGTCAATACAATATTGGAGATAATATGGCTGGTATCCAGTTTATTACAGATGAGAACGGCAACAAGCAGGCTGTAGTACTTCCTATTGCGGAGTATGAGCGCTTGCTTGCAGCGCTAGATCGTGATGAAGATTTTGTCAGTATCCCTTACACCGAGGGGGCTAATGATGATGAAACCATTCCCCATGACGTCATTAGTATTATGGTTGATGAAGAGGTCACACTTCATGCAGCATGGCGTATATATCGACGTTTATCACAGATAGAGGTGGCCGAGAGGCTGGGAATTACACAAGCTGCCGTCTCTCAATTTGAAAAATCAGAACGCCCACGCCAAGCTACACTGGAAAAATTGGCGGCGTTTTATGTGTGTAGACCGACACAATTAATCTTGGATTAATATTAATCCATAGATCAGAGGCCGCTTAATGCGGCCTTTTCTTATTAGTCTATATAATCACTGCCTAATTTATTATTAACTTATTGTAATTGAAGGTATTTTCTTCTTCTTTTCTGCTTTTTATGTAATATAAAAAATCATTTAGAATTTCCTTGGAAAAGAGCGTGAAAGAAAAAATCTCCAATATCCATTTGGCAGATGTGCTTCTGAGAGAAAACCGCCCTCTGACCGCCAAAGAGGTCATGGATGCCATTCGCCGCTATTACCCCCATGTCACAATAGACAAGGATTTTGTCTACGCACGGCTTAACGTGTTTTGTTCGTCCAAAAACATTGTTTGCCTCATGGATACCCGTGTTCGGCCAAGAAAATATGAAATGAAATACATTACACAGGCCCACTTTAAGCCGCGCCATGGCATATCCATTGATTTCTCAAAAACAGTGATTCCCAATGGTGGGCTGAAGGGCGATGAAAAAAAGGCTGCATTAAAGCATGCAGCCTTACGTAAGATTTGGGATGACATGATCCGAAAAAGAATGATAGATCCTATTTCTTAGTCACGTTTCCTCTGAGTGCTGACATTGCTGATAGCGTTGAAGGCGGCGGTTGTTTATTGGTTGAACGTTCAATTAACGTCGCTGAACCATCCTCTCGTTTCTCGTGTTTGATTATGCTGGTGGTATTCTCAGACGGAGTATCCGTGTCGTTATTCGCTGGCTCTTTCGATTGGTGTGGTGCTTTTGCCACCGCTGGTGGTGCCTCAATTTCCACACTTGTCATTTCTGGCTCAACGGGAGCGGTGGGGGCTTCTTCTATATTACTTAACGCCAGCACACGCATGACCATCTGCTTACGTGTGTTGTGATCAGCAGCGAAAAATGCTTCCGTATCGAGAAGTGACAGCAGAGGCGCTAACCCCGCTTTTTCGATAAGATAGCCGCAGCGAATCGCATTCATCATCATTTTCCGTTTGCTGTGATGACCGGTCAGAGATTGATAATCTTCCCGAAACTTTGTGGTAGCAATGCCTGCTTCGCTGAGTGCTTGCGCTTTAATGTTTAATGATGATGACATTTAAGCCCCTTTTTCTTCCAGAAGTTTAGCCTTTTCTTTTTGTGCCTGTTTAATCAGCCACCCCTTAATGATTTCCTCTGCATCTATTTCAAATGCCATATGAACACCGCGAACAATGGCAAATTCAGGGTTGTCAGGAATATAGACAGGACATCCCCAGCCTGTTGTGCAATTGTTAAGGTATTCCAGTTTGCCGCCAATCAAATTAGCCCCGCCACCAACCAGAATAAGCACATCAATATCACTCAGATTGCGATGAACGGTACGGATATCATTTCGAATGATTTCAGCAAATTCCTCTGCCGCCTGTTGGACGACCTCATCAATTTTAATGCGTTTGTCTGCGGCTGATTTTAGACGCGAGCCGATATAACCTTGGCGGATAAATGTATCAATGGATTCAAGGTGAATTTCTTTGGGTTCAGCAATATTGAGTTTTTCTGCGTTTTCCTGAAGCAACGCGTGAACACGATCCAACATCATATAGACGCCGTGTTCAGAGGTACGGCGTTTCACAACTTGATAAGTTTTATCCAGTACGGCGATATCACAGGTAAACCGTCCTACATCAACAACCATGATACTCTCCGCCCCGTCAAGATCAGGGTTAGGCTTCATGTCAGACGTGACTGAAGCTGACACATAGGCCGGGATCGCTTCAGGATAGACCATAACATCTATAATGTGTGGTGCTTCATACTGGCCGGAGACATTGTTGACCGGCTTCATCAAACTCTCACGCTTGGCTTCAAGGCGGTTTTGATCAATTTTCCCCAAGTCGCTGTAAAACTGGTTAATCGGCAGTGTGTCCGCCAGAATAATTTCCTGTCCGCCTAACCCCAGCTGGGCCAGTGCGTTAATAACCAGAACACGATGGGCAGGGCTGGATTGGTAGTTTGGATCACAGGTGTTGACGAGATCGTTACCGCCACTGACAACAGAAAACACCACGTTTTCTCCGTGATCACCTTCGGTTTCCCATGAGGTTCCCGCTTCTAACGCCATTGATTGGGCATTACCTTGGCATACCCGTGCAGGAATGATGGTATTTTCAATTTCTCCATCACGTTCACGTCTAAAGCGTATAGCGATATTACCGGAACCTGCATCGACAGCGACTAAAATAGGCTGTTTAACCAGCGTGTCGTCTGAATCCGCATCGACGGCGACCAAAGTAGGTTTTTGAACAGCAGTATTATCAGAACCAGTAGGCTTCTTCATGATATTTCCCTGTTTTAGATATTAACGATTAAGACATTTAAGTCGGATTTGTGCATGAGTAATTTTGATAGATAAAAGGGAAAACATCAAGCGTTTGTTATCCAAACGAATAACAAACGCTTTTCGTTTTTTGCTTGGCAAAAATGAAGATTAAAAGGTATCTAGGGGAAGAGCAAATAGTGGTCGGCGTGGAGATTGGGGAGGGGTGAAATGAGCGGGAGTAAATTACGTTAATAGAACATATTAATGCTTGTGTATCATCGGATTCATTGAGGGTTGACTTTGGTAGATAGGGATGAACTGGCAGGAACACGTATCTAATTTCAATAGGCTACGTGCTGAAAATGGAATCAGCATCCGTGAATATGCCGAACATTACAACCTGAATCCCAACACCGCCCGTCGCTATCTGCGTTCGGCCAATCCCGCCACGTCAGATGATCATGATCATGCCACAACACATGATCAAATCATTCCCCTAAAAAAGACCGGACAAAAAAAGGGAAAATCCGCGCAATCCCGTGTGAATACGGGCGTTAAGCCGGGAAGGAAAACGGGCGGCGAGCGACATCCGCAGGCCAAAAGCGCCAAAAGTCAGAACGCGAAAATGATCATTTCGCCTGCCGCGATCATCACACATCAAAAATTATCCCGAGGGGAAGGACGTCGCTTGACCGTGGGGAATGAAGCGGCCATGAAACATGGCCGGTACGCCACCCCCAGAAGTGTTGATTTAGATCAGGCAGACGCCTTGATGGAAGCGGGTTATTTCGACGTGTTGGAAGTGGATTTGATGCGACGGGCATTAGCCCATTTTGAACTTGTTGAGCGGATACGTGATCGCTCCATCGAAGAACTTGAGAAACAGGAAGCCCAATTTAATCCCGACGACGGGACGCTGCATCCGGCGTTTAAGCAGCTCAAGATGCTGAACGACTGTTCCTATGCCATGACCGATTTCATGCGCACCATGACATCAATGAAACAGGGGTGGCTGAAAAACCGCCGTGACGAGGAAAAACATGCGGCCAAGATGGGCGAAACGACGGTGATCGCCAACGCCTATCAATGCCAGCAGGAAAATGAATGGGATGCCCTGCAAACGGCGGCTTACATCGAATCCCAAGGCGGTAAGGTGCCCGCCGCTTTATTGGAGAAATTGCGCCACGAGATGAAACAGGATCAGGGCGAGGACGTGGATAATGCAGTCATTGATCCGGACGAACTGGACAGGCAGGCCAGAGCATATCGGGAGAAGCAGGCCGGACGGGACACCTATCTGGCGACAAAGCGTCGGCTGGTTGATGGCATTGTCGATAAAGGCGGTTATGGCGATAGGGATAGTCAGGGCGAGGGGCGCGAAGGCGAGTCGCTGGATGCGTTAGAAGACGAACCGGATTATGACTATGCAGCCACCAGCGATATGTATGATGATGAGGGTGAAAGTTAGTGGCATCCCGACAGAAAAAACAACGCAGTGTTGTCAGTGATCCCCGTTGGCGGGATATGGTGATCAAATACCGGTACGACTGGGGGCTGGCGGCGGTACATCTGTTTGGTAAAACCCCCACATGGCAACAAGATCTGATTCTTGAGTCTGTACAGGAAGGTGGCAGCAAAACCAGCGTGACGTCGGGGCATGGTACGGGCAAATCGGATATGACCAGTATCATGATCCTGTGTTTCATTCTGTTTCATCCCAATGCCCGTGTGATCATCATTGCCAACAAAATCCAGCAGGTCATGACGGGGATATTTAAGTACCTGAAGGTCAACTGGCATGAATGTGTCCGGCGGTTCCCGTGGCTGCAAAATTACTTTGTCATTACGGATACGTCGTTTTACGCGGTGGGGGGAAAAGGCGTCTGGACCGTCATCCCCAAGGGGTTTCGTTTGGGTAACGAAGAAGCCTTGGCCGGTGAACACGCGGAATACCTGTTTTACATTGTGGATGAGGCATCAGGGGTATCAGACAAAGCCTTTGGTATTATCACCGGTGCCTTGACTCAGAAAGATAACCGCATCCTGTTACTTTCCCAGCCGACGCGCCCCAGCGGGTATTTCTACGATACGCACCATAGCCTCGCCAGACATCCTGATAACCCCAACGGCCTGTATGTGGCTATCATGCTGAACTCTGAAGAGTCCCCCCTCGTTGAGCCTGAATTTATTAAAATGAAGCTGGCAGAATACGGTGGCCGTGACAGTGTTGAATACCAGATCAAGGTATTAGGCCAGTTTCCTAAATCAGTCACCGGCTATCTGTTAGGGCGTGATGAATGTGACAGAGCCGCGAGACGTAAAATCCACCTTGAAAAAGGCTGGGGATGGGTTGCCCTGTGTGACGTCGGTAACGGCCGGGATAAGTCCATTATGAATCTTTGCAAAATATCGGGCACCCGTGGCGATAAACGCCGTCTGGTGAACTACAAAATGCTGGAAATGGATGGCTCCTGTGATCCGGTGGAGTTTGGGGAGTTTATTCATTTGACGTGTGATCCGGCCATTTACCCCAATATCAGTCTCGTGGTAGACAGTGATGGCGTCGGTTCCGATACGGCGAGTGTATTAGAGCGTCGTGGCCGCGATGTACAGCGTATCCGGTGGGGTAAGCCGATGTTCAGCAGATATGACCGCAGCCGGTACATTAATCAACGCGCCTACGCAAATGTGGCCGCGCAACGGGCGATCCGCAGTGGCCGAATGCGCCTGGATAAAAGCCTCAAGACATCAGAACAAGCCTCGAAAATACCGGTCAAGATTGATGAGAACGGGCGCTGGGTGATCATGAAAAAAGAGATGATGAGAGCGAAACTCAATATTCGCTCTCCGGATAGATGGGATACATATTGTTTTGGGATGTTGTGTGATTTTGTACCGGCCTGTGAAGATGTCGGTTTTGAAGAAGCCGCTACCCGCTCTGAGGCCATGAAGTATCTTGATGATTATGACGATGAAAGCTGACAGCCTAAGCATTAATCCCGCTTTTTTTGTTGCCCATAGCGTTGTGCTTTCTGTTTTTCCACGGCAATTTTGTTGAGGCGTATGGCTTCTTGTTGAATCCGCTGTTGATCAAGCAAATCTTGATCCCTTCGACGGAGGTAGGTTTGCTTCCGGCTTTCTTTTAATTTTTGCCGGGAGACGGTATTGCGGGCTTGCTTAGCTTCTTCTATCTTCTCAATGAGATACAGGCTAGATCCTGCAAACAACGAGCACCGTACCGGCGATACCATGTTATAATAGCTGTCAGACACGGCGTATTTATCGCCCGTGTTGATGTCGTAAGCGTCGGGCTGCGTTAAGCTGTTACCATCAACGATAACGCCATACGCCCCAACACGATAAGATTCATCACCGCCGATATCTAACACAATGTCTCTGTAACCCGTCGTGCGTCGGCGAAAGCGTGTCCCTTCCGGGTAGAAGCCAATCAGTTCCTTATCCAGTTCCAGTTCGGTAATGGTTAAATGGTCTTTGTTTTTCGTCCTGTGCAGCTGGTTGAGTTTCTTATCTATTTTTCTAAGGATCTCTTCGCGGACAAAATTAACGGTGGCGGAGGACTCAAAAGCACCAATGGTAAAACTGTTCACATTCCTCAGTATGGCGGGTACCGGCAAATAGATTTGCGAAGAGACGGCAGACAGACCCGCGGCCCGCTTGTGCTCGGCAAATGCAGCAAACTGTTGCCATGCCAGCAGCAGTGTTTCCGCCTCATGCAGCCCTTCCTGATCAGCCAGTATCGCCACAGGGCGGCAAGCCTCGCCCTGCGTATTTATATCGGTATAAACCGCGTGTTTGAATACGATCTTCAACCATTCACTACGCACTTTTAGAAACTCTTTGTACTTTGCTTCAAAAATGCTGTCACTGAAAGCATCCATAACTACTCCTAACAGGGTACATCTTAAACATACATATTTATAACTTTATCAGGTTTGACAAAAGTAATAAAAATTTAGTTAGAATTTACCTGTTAAAAATGACGGAATAGCGCTTTATTTCAAACTTTTCAGCATATGAACCAAAATGGTTTTGTAATCACAGGGAGAGCCGTCGTCATGAGTGGCCTCGCGCAGGGTGTAGACATGACGGGCCAGAATGTGCGGCAGGGCGCAGTCGTGCGGATCAAGGTGCAGTTCGTTGACCAGAGTGATGATATTTTCTGTAGTGTAGTCTCTAATATCCATGTATTAAATTTCCAAGGGATGATGAACGGCCAAGCGGTAAAAGTACCGCGCTAAATAAAAATCGCCGTGATTATATCTGTATTCTTCTATTTCTTATGGTCACTATCCCCATCCGCTTGACTTCGCGGCGGAAGTCGCTACTATTTTCTAATAGTACATAATGGGGATTATGTTCTATTATGTACTCGGACTGGCGGCGGCGGCGGGCTAGGATGACGGGGCGTGATTCAGCGCGGGCTTTTTTTATTAATAACAAAGGATGCGCCTACGTGAAATCTGAAGAATATGGCGGGGCGTTATGCACCACTTTTTACGTAGCGTCACCAAAACAGCGAGGGGTTTATTGATGGCAGGGGGACTGGCCCTGATGGGGCGTGATGCGGTACTGATCCCGGACAATCCGGATCTGAATGACGAGGTGATCCGCAACCTGAATGCGTTCGTCAAAGACCGAGAGGCGTTTGCGGACAACACCTGGAAGCAGCTGATGCAGGTGGCCCGGCAGTGGTGTCGCTGGTGTATTGTCAAAGGCCGGGCCTATTTGCCGGTGGAGGCGGACTACCTGCGTGATTATCTGCTGGAGTTGCATGAGAACGGGCGGGCCCCGTCCACCCTCAAGAACCATGTCAGGATGCTGAACATGCTGCACCGGCAGGCGGGCCTGATCCCCGCCGGTGACAGTCAGAAGGTGCAACGGACATTGAAAAAAATCAGCCGCCTGGCTGTGGTTAGCGGGCAGACGGTCGGCCAAGCGATCCCGTTTCGGATCGCCGACCTCAACCGGGTGGATGCCGCCTGGCAAGACTCTGATCAGTTGAAGGTCATGCGCAACCGGGCGTTTTTGTTTGTCGCTTACAACACGCTGTTGCGTGTTTCCAATATTGCCCGCCTGAAAGTGAAAGACCTGGTTTTTCAGCCCGACGGCCACCTCCTGCTGAACGTCGGCCACACCAAAACCATCATGGACGGCTACGGCATCACCAAGGCGCTCAGTCCGCGCGCGGCGGCCAGTCTGATCCAGTGGCTGACGGCCGCCGACTTGCTGGCGCATTCAGACGCGTATGTTTTTTGCCCGGTCCGCCGGGGGAACCGGGCCAACGTGCACGGCAAACCGTTATCGCTGTCCAATCTGGAGCGGATTTTCGCGGCCGCCTGGACGGTGGTGCACGGGGAAAAGACCGGGGCCGCCAATAAAGGCCGGTATGCGACCTGGACCGGCCACAGTGCCCGGGTCGGGGCCGCGCAGGACATGACGGAAGCGAACTATTCGCTGGCCCAGATCATGCACGAGGGCACCTGGAAAAAACCGGAAACGGTGGTGGGCTATACCCGCAATCTCCGGGCCGAAAAGAGCGTGATGATTGATTTGGTCGAGGGACGTTCTAACACTTAAAAAAGTTGAATATGAAGGGGGTTCTTCCATTGAACCCCCTATCTTTACCTGTTGTATCCGTGCATGGTACCCATATAGAGATGGCACTCAATCTATTATCAAATGATAGTTATTGCTGAATACCGTTTTGCAACTCATGCAAAGCAGCCACTTGCAAAAAGTGGCTACGGTTCTTGTACAGGTTTGGGCTGGCTTTAACCTGATCATCGATTTTTTTTGATAACAAGTCAGGCAAAGTAACATTGAATTTGGTCGATTTACCTAAATACGGTTCCACATCAACCTCAATCACAGCCCATGCCCATCCTGCGTACTCTGCGTCTTTGATCCAGTAATCCAATGAGTTTGCTTCAGGGGGGAGTTGGTTCATTTCGGCCAATAACTCTAAATGCCCTGTGATAGCCTCCTTAGCGTTTTTTATTGCCTCTTCCATTGAATCACCCGCAGAGAAACAGCCTGATATATCGGGCACAACCACACCGTAAGCGTGATTCTCATCACCGATTTCAATCGCAATAGGGTATAACACGTTATATTCCTCCAATAATTTTTTAAGAACTTGATTAGTGCAGGTGCAGATAAGGGGGCTTATAGCCCCACTTGTTTCTGTATTTTTCTGAGCAATCCCACTTTAATTTCTTGCTTCGGGTGTGGAATTGTCAGCAGGTCGTTATGTTCAGGGTGTTTAAAATGATGATGGCTCCCGTTAATTCTCACCAGCACCCACCCTCTTTTCTCAACCTCTTTGATTAAATCTGCACTTCTCAAATTAACTCCTATCTGTTTAACTTGGGAAGTATAATAACCCCGATAACTCCACGGGTCAACAAAAAATAACCCCGATAACTCTATTTAATCTCTAACGGTTTTCTTTACCACTTTTGACATAACCTATTGCTGTTTCCTATTGTTCTTGGGATTATCCTTATTCATATCAAGCATGAATAAGGATAATCGTTATGACTGACCACCGTATCTCTGATATTCAAAAAAAAACGCTCAAAATACTCTACTGGCTTAATGAACGACAAGGTGAAGATCATTTACCTGTACCAGCAACCGCGCTTTTCGAGATGGTTTCAAAAAACATGCAACACACGATAGCGGCAAGCAATTATCGAAAATCTTGCCGAACCTTGGTTGAGAGAGGCATATTGAATCAATATCGCCATCCCAAAACATTACGCCTAGCATACAAACTGACGCCTGATGGAAAAGAACAAGCAAAGAAAATCTGTGATAAAGACAGTGATTGATCCCCGCCATTCAAAAAGATAGAAAAGCCGATGCGTAAGCATCGGCCTCCTAAGCGCACAAATCCAACTAAAACAGGGCGTTTTTGCTGAATTATAAAAACAAGAATATCAGTAAAAAATCGCTTTACGCCAGAAATATAATACTTAATCTTCATTAAGCTTAGTTGGCTAGCTTCTCCCTTAAGTCGATTTGATCGACTCCATTGTATTTTTGAATTCCTCAAAAGCTTTTTCGTATTTCCTTGTTTTCGTTGTCAGGGTAGTAATGAGTTCGTTTTCAAACTCATGGTCATGACAAAAATTCTTTCTGTACAGGATTAAAACTTGATCTGCAAAGTTGTCATCATCGATGTAAAAATAACAGGGTGGCACGTCTAAAATCGCGGCAATCTTGCAAGCAATGTTGTATGGCGGCGTTAAAACACCTCTTTCATACTCGCTTATTTTTACCTTTGCTCGCTCTTTATTGGCTATCCCCAACGCTTCCCCAACCTCGCGTTGTGAGAGGCTTTTGGCTTTTCTGGCATCTACTAATCTTTGTGGGTTCATGTATAAAAAATATTAGCCTTATCTATGGTCGCATCTTGATTCTTTTTTACCATTCATACAGAATGCGTAACAGGGAGGTTAATTCAATTACTGTAATGTTAATTGCATTATAAATGGATTGATTACTAAGGTAAATCAATCTCTTTACCAGGGAATTTTAAAAGTAATTTATAAAACTATTACAAATGTAACTATTTTATACTTAATTTTTTGCCTAAATCGAGAGGTTTATATTGGAGAATAACGATTTGTATTTTCAGGAAATTGCATATTTGAGGGGGTTGCCTTGGCGGTCTGAAAGTATTGAGGTGTTGTCCGGTCAAATTTATACGCGAATTTCCGTTTCTAAAAATCCGGTTTTGATAGGGATGTCCTTTATATTTATATTGTTAAAGCTGTTTCGTGATGAAGGCCATTCCGATGATTTACGATACAAATACGATGTAGTGGCTGGCTACGTTATAAAAGGATTTGATTTTTAAATTAAACCCCCTATTGAAAAAATTGATAGCAATATATTTTCAATAGCCATTGTAAATATAGGCGGAATATGAATAGTGAATTGCCTGAATATAACGGTGAAACTGTTTTTGAAGATATCATTGCAAATACTTTGCTGAACTTACCGTGGGAATCAGATACTGCCCTTGAGTTAAGAGACAAAGTGTTTGAAATTATTAACTCATATGAAGGGAATCAAGGTGCGATGAGGATTATATGTCTCTATTGGCTTTTGTCTGACCAGCATGAATACGAGGAAAAGACAAATCTTCTAAATAACCAAACAATTACTGAGAGAATGGAAATTGTTGCTCGTATTCTTATGAATGCAGCCCTAAAAGAAATGGATATTCAAATTTCACTAATACAAAAGCATTAGATCTTATTGCCTTCAATTGTATCTGCGGAATATCCATATGAAATTATTCCTATGCCATTATTTTGTTATCTATGCTGTCTCCCTCAGTATGGATAACTTTTTTAATTTTAGTAAAAAGCAAATGAAAAATAATTTTCCGAGACTGATTTTAATTACCTATGAGGCGCAACCTTATGAATATAAATAGAAAAATATCAAGCTCTATTGGAAAGCGTATCCATATGCGGAGAAGAATACTGGGTTTGACTATGAAAACCTTAGCTGAAAAGAGTGGCACATTTCAACCACAGATTTTAAGGTATGAGACAGGAGAGCGTAAAATATCTGCTGCTCAACTGTTTCTGATTGCAACAGCATTAGATACCCCAATTGATTGGTTTTTTATGGATTGTTCTCCTAATTTAGAAGATAAAGATCCCAAAAACAGAGGTAAAGATGAAAGTAGTTGACTTGTTATAGATATTCATTCCAAGCGTAGAAAGTAATTCATTGATAAACTAGAAAGGTTTTTTCCACCAGCGCATTAAATTCTAAATAAAAATTTACTTTTAAAGTAAAGCTCAAATCTAATATGAATTCAGCCGTTTCATAATAGGAGAGTCCCCTCATGACTAAGCATGTCCCTGTCATTATCTGCCGCACCCACCCCAAGGCCGTTATCCCTACCTATCGCACTGAAGGTGCATCTGGGTTCGATCTGACCGCTGTAGATTGCGCGTTATATACCACAATTGACGACGGAAGATCACACCTCGCCTATATCATTCGAACAGGGATAAAAGTTTCGATACCTGATGGGTATTGCATGAAAATTTATGCTCGCACAGACCTTGGACAGGAACATCATGCACGCCCTGCGGAATGCGTCGGTGTTGTCGATTCTGATTATCGTGATGAAATCATCATTAAATTGATTGTTGAATCCGGTGCATTTCCCCTGACCATCAAAGACGGCATGTTGGTTGCCCAGGGATTAATTGAAGAAGTCACGAGGGCCTCATTTGAGGATGTCTCAGAGGAAAAATTTGCTGAACTGAATGCAGAACGTGTCGAGAATGGTTCTGTGAATACGGATAAAACAGCAGAGACTGAAACCAGTTCAACTGAAAACGGTAAGAACACAAAATCAAAAACGGATAAATAAGGATTTTCATGACCGGTTATATTCTTGCTGATAACTTTACGCTTAATCGTAGTGAAGAAGGCACCTACTCCGCACTCGATCTCAACATAGCCACAGCATTACTGGCAGGCTCTAAGCTCGAAGGCATGACCAATGAAGGCGATGCCATGATGAAAGCGCCCAATGGATTAAGCTGGATTATCGCAAAAAATCACGATTTGGCGCGTGAAAAAGAATTAGCGAAACAATATAACTGTTCCTGCTACAACCCTATGACTCACGAGTTGTTTACGCGCTTCATCATGCGGGAGTACCCAATGATTATTGATCCTGTCGTCACGGTAAACGGCAATTTGGTTGGACAGTGGCGCGTTGCATCAAATGGGGCATCAACCGGCATCAATGTCACTACGGCTTTTCAACACAAGCTTCCTGAATTCTGTGTGACCCAATCCGAAAGTATGACAGAAGCCATCGTACATAATGGCTTAATGCAGGCAGGGATTGGCCGCAACGCCTATCTGTATTTTCAACAGGATATGGAAACCTATGATGTGGTATTTATCTCACCGCAAACAGCCGAGGCCATCAAACAAGATTCTTCTTTCTGGGCGTATTGCGTCCGCGTTGCTGAACTTGATCAATATGCCGTGATTGGCGTACCTGAAGAGGTCGAATTACTGGCTGTTGAAAACGCTAAATTAATGCTGGTGGTTCAATTGGCTGAATACAAAAATGAAAGTGCGCCAGAGCTGGATGATGGAGAAAATTATAAACAATAATTTAGTTAAGGGGGCTGAGACAGCCTCCCTTATCAAGTCATTTTGGTTGCCGAAATAGAATGCAGGTCGCTACAGCAACATATCATAGATTCTTACCCATAACGACCTGACTCAGGTTACACCGTCAAAATCCAGACACCTAAACATTAAATTCATATTAATGACAAAAAATACGTATCTCATTAAATAAATTAACTGTTAAATCCGTAGAATATCGTGTTCAATCCTATAACTCGGTAATTTAATATAAATATTATCGATGAAATGCCGATCAATAATTCATCAAAATACACAGACGAGAAAAGATGAAAAAAGCAAAGCGTCTCTGTACTTGAAAAGATGGTCTTAAACAGGTTGCCCCATTGTGAGCAAGCAGAGTTTATTGAATATCGAAAAGGGAACGTTGTGAAAACATTTGAACAATACTTTCAACACGAGATCGAGTATCTCCGCGCATTACAAAAACTGGCACGAGAAGAAAAACCGCATCTGGCGGATATCCTCAGTGGACACGATCCTGATGTAGAAAGAGTCAATGAAGGTTCGGCTTTTTTAACTGCCCGTCTGCACCAAAAAATTGATGACGGATTGCCTGAATACACCCAACCGTTACTGCAACGCTTACACTCGCAGACAATAAAAGGTTTACCGGCAACCTGTGTGATGCAACTGGATAGCGTTCAGGGGACAGATAATGCTTACTCCGTGCCGACAGGCAGTAAAATTATCGCAGAAAACGGCACACCATTCATGAGCTGTCGCCCCTGTGATATCGAGCCATTGACACTGATCCGGCGGGAACTTCATCATCAGGCACAGGAAACACAGATTACCCTGACATTCCGGTATACGGGCAAAGATGACCGTTGGGCAATCAAACCCATCAGCCTGTTTCTCAGTGCTGATGAAACTGTCGCAGATACTCTGATGCTGGCACTGACGCAAGATGTCGATGACATTCAGTTTTACCAAGAAAACACCCGATATCCAATGGATATCATTCGCTTGACCCCCTTACAAGGCACAGAAAGGCTTATTTTGTCATCGCCACAGCGGGCGGGAAACTGGGCACCTCAAATGCTGATGGAATCCCTTTATCTGCCGCATGTTCACCATTTTCTTACGCTGGTCTTACCTACGACCATGCAAAGCCATGTATTGATGGAAGAAACCCGTGAATTTACTCTTGTGATCAAACTCAGCTGTGAATTGGCCGTGTCTGAAGCACAGATAGCGACAGCGTTTCACCTGCATTGTGTGCCCGTAATCAATCGGAAAATAACACAATTAATCGTGCCATTTAAGTCGGAGACTGCGCGTTATCGCTTACCATTATCACCCTCGCAAGGCGTACTGGATGTGCCCGGCATCGCATTGGAACAAGAGCCGGATGAAGAGCACGACCGGGGCTAATCTTTCCGTTTCTATCCCGATCACTTGCTGACCGGCATGGATCGCTATTTGGATGACGAACAGATCTGGTTCTACTCACTGGAAATGGGTGAAGATGCGTTAGGCCGGTTGCAATACGATCTGGTCTTTCGGGACAGTCGGGGGCAGCCGATGACGCACCCCCCGGCACGAAAATTTATCTGCCAGATAATGACATTTGAGCTTCAGCCAGTGTCATTAATGGCTGATAAGATGTGTTATGCGGATGAAACACTCCCTGATAATGTGCAAATTAAAAACCTGACAACACCTTCATCCCCTTACCCGCCAGTCACCGACAGCCACCGCTACTGGACTTTACTGTCACACTATTCTGCCAGCCCATTTTTACTGTATTCCGCAGAGGCCCTCAAACAGTTATTACGGGGTTACGATTTTTATGCGGAGACAGACAGAAACCGGAGCCGGGCACTGCGGCGCAGGATTGATGGCATTGTCTCCGTACATTCTGACCCCAAAGACTGGCTTATCCGGGGTGTTCCCCATCGCTGTCTGTTTATTGAATTGACGCTGGATGAAACCGCCTATCTTCACGAGGGAGAAGCCTTCCGGTTTGCCAATACCGTGTTTCAGTTTCTACCGTTCTGCCTGACACAGGATATGCGCCTGTTGATGACCTGCCGCACCCGTTTCGGCAAATCCTATGCCTTATCCCGTTATCCTGTTCAGGGATATCGCCCGTTAATGTAACAATAAGGAAATACTGTTATGGATGGTTTAGTTTTTACCTGCCAAATAGGCAGGCTCCCACCAGCCACCTTTCAAGTGGTGAGCTTCACTCTGCAAGAGCATTTATCCCGGCTTTTTCACCTTAACCTGACGGTGGTGAGCGCTACCCATCATATTCCTTTGCGTGAACAACTTAACCGTGAAGCCGCATTAACCGTCAAACGTAATGGTGTCGTTGAGCGCACGGTTAACGGTATCGTGGCCGGTGCGACACAGGGCAATACCGATGGAAAGCAGACGTATTACACATTTACCCTGCGGCCGGAAATGTGGCGGATGACGCTCAATCAGGACAGCCGCATTTACCAGCATCTCTCCGTCCCAGATATTCTGAAAAAATTGCTGTCAGAGCATCGTGTAAAGGCAGACAGCAAATTCTATGATAACGCCGGTTATCATGCACCACGGGACTATATTACCCAGAAACGGGAATCCGCCTATGATTTCTGGTGCCGGTTAGCGGCGGAAGAAGGCATTATTTTCTGGTTTGAGGAAAACCAGATGTTTTACAGCAATTCTCACCTCGGCATGACGGCCGCTTTACCCTTGGTCTACAACGGTCAACCAAACACGGATGATACTGACTCCACCGTCTGGCAGTGGCAGTATGGCGAATATTTATGCCCGGATGAATTTATTCACAAAGATTACAACTACCTGCGTCCTTCCCAGCCGATGCAAACCCAAGCCAACGTAGAACCCAGCAGCGGGCATTCCATTTTTGAAAGTTACGGACGTTTCCAGTGGAGTAAAGAGGGACAGCCCTTTGGTAAAATCCGCCTTAACCAACTGAACAGCGAAAGCAAACTGGGTTCTGCACAGTCTAACTGCATCAAATTACGCCCGGGTAAAATCTTTACCCTCAGTGCGCATCCGTCTGAAACGATGAATGACCGCTGGCAGGTGGTGAATATCACGCATCATGGCGCTCAACCACAAGCGGCCGGAACGGGAGGTGAAGGCACCACATTAACCAGCGAGATGACTTTTATCCCCGGCTTTGATGACTGGCGGCAACCGTATCACTATAAGCCGCTGGCAGATGGTGACGAGCTAGCCACGGTTGTCGGACCGGAAGGCGAAGAGATATTCACCAATGAATTAGGGGCAATTAAGGTTCATTTTCACTGGAACCGTTACGATAAACCCGGTGACAGTTCATCCTGTTGGGTTCGGGTGGCTCAGGGCTGGAACGGCAATAACTTCGGTTTTATGGCCGTTCCCCGTATCGGGCAGGAAGTGATTATCTCTTATCTCAACGGCGATATTGACCGACCGATTGTGACCGGCTGCAACTACAATGGCCGTAACAGCCCACCGCTGGATTTACCGGGCCAAAAAACCCGCACGACCTTTAAAACTAAAACGCACAAAGGTGAAGGCTTTAACGAGCTGCGTTTTGAGGATGCCAAAGGCAGTGAGGAAGTTTATATCCATGCCCAGAAGGATATGAATACCAAGGTGCTGAACAATAGTACCACTCATGTGGATAGGGATCATGAAGAACGCATTGGTCAAGACCAGAAATTAACCGTGGTGCGGGATCAGTTTGAGGAAATTCAGCGCAGCCGCCAGACCGTGATTAAACAGGATGATGATGAGTCTGTCAGCGGCAATCAAACGCTGCGGGTTGAGAAAAACCAGTCCAGTACCATTACCGGGCAGCAAAGCCTCAAAATCGGCAAAAGCCAGTTATTGGAAATTAACGACAACCAGGAAGTGCGTGTCGGTAAACACATTGTGCTGCAATCCCAAAGCGGCCAGATCACCATCGGCAACTCAGGTGGTCAAATCATTATCGATCCTACGGGGGCTATCACCCTATCCGGCACCTCAATCTCTATGACTGAACATGCGGCTGGAAAAGCCAGTACTCAGGCGCTGTTTGATTATTCGGGCCGTTATATTCTGACCAACAGCAAGAATGAAAATAAACCGCTGACCCATACCCTGTACCAGATAAAAACCCCAACAGGCATCGTGTCAGGCCGTACTGATGCCGCTGGACGTACCGCCATCGTGCAAACCCAGCAAGCGGATACCTTGGAATTCAGTCTCCCGGAAGCGCAGAAAAAGAAAAAAACCAAAACGCTGTACCACGTTGATAATAATCAGCCCGTGGATTATGTGATGGAATTTAAGGAGGAATCAAAATGACCCAACAATTACAACCCGGTGGTATGTGTCCAGCCATTACATCGGTGAGATGTAGAATGGAGCGAGTCGAATTTCCCAAAGATGAAGACCAATGTTATTTAGCCAAAAAAGCAGCTTTCGCCATCTGGGCCCCAAAGGCAGGAATAAATAAAAATGGAGCCGCATTTTCGCTAAAACAGGCAGTAATGAGTGGTCTCATCAGAGTTGAGGAAAAAATTCACGATTGGTTATGGCAATACAAGGCTGAAGTCGTTTTCTTTATGAGAGGATATGATGTGCCATTACCAATGCTGGCAAATAGTGAGGCAAGAAGAACTAAATACACAGGTAATCTCCCTCATTCAGAAAGCCCATTCTCACATTTGACTAACGTGGAAAAGAATAAATTCGGTATTACGGGTATCCGGCGACCGGATATTATTTTAGTCAAAAACAAACAACTCCGCTGGCCTGGACGTGAAGGTCAATATTTTGATGGTTCCGTTCATCCTGATAATCTCAAGATGCTCATTGAAGTGAAGTTCCCTGGTGATACTTTAAAGAAGGGGCAAGAAAGTGCTTATAAATTCATTGCTACTAAGGAGCGATTTGGGGTTTTTGTTGTTGAGGATAACCGTGATTCAAAGGAGTGGGAAACGCTTTCGGAAGAAGCTAAAGCCGCTGAACGGGAAAACATTAAGCAACACCTGTCGCAATTTAGCCGTTCTATTATACCCCCGGCGATAGAAGGATTAGCTTCTTCTTTACCGCTGCCAATACCAGGTTATACAGGTATTGAGCAATTGTTACTAAAAAATATCCCTTTAGTCAGTGAGAAGCAATGGCAATACGAACCCATATTTAGCCTGTGGTTAGCCGTGCGTCATGGTGCAATTCCAGCGATGATAGAGCTTTCCGCCGAGAAGGAACCATCATTTTTAGAGCGCGCAGAGCAATATTACGATCAGAGTGCCAGATTTGTATCAGAAAGTGTGACTTATGCCAAAAATGCTATTGTCCGAAGTTGGGAATGGACATGGGATTTAACGGCCAGTGGGTTCAATTACCTGAGTGATAAGACGCGTGTAGCACTGGCGGCTTGTGGTGCCTGGTTTCGTGAATCAGGTCAGTGGATAGCAGATGAAATTATCGATCCGGTGACAAAAAAGCTGAGTTATGCCATTCATTGGGTCAGTGAAAAAACAGGGGAAATCGTTCGTCTCACCGAAGCTAAAATCAAGGAAGCCGTGGAAACGGTATACAAATATACCGATTTGACGATAGACGCATTAAAACAGGTCGATTGGTATCAGATAGCCGCTGATCTGGGCAATGGTACAATTCAGTTGATGGTAAAAATAGGCGAAGAAATTATTACCATTATTAAAAGCATTGTTGTTGTCGCTGCTATCGTTTTGTTGGCGGGTTTAATTATCTGGGCGGGTGGCGTTATAGGTGGTGTCGCGTCCGCAATATGGGCAACCCTGGCAGCAGCAATGGCGGGAATGACCGCATTAACAGCTGCAACCGCATCATAAGGAAAAACGGTTATTATGAATAAAGAAGCCTATTTTGAGCATATCAAGGCACAATTAACGGGATTTACCCTGCAAAGTGAACGAGATATTACCGTCACCCGTTTAGGGTTGGCTATCACGTTGTTTTTTAAACAAGGTTATACCCGTGAAAAAAAAGAACGTATTTTAGCCTGTTATCGCCGTTTTAGGGAAATGTACGGTGATAAGTTAAGATTCCATACCCATGAATTTGATGGGTTAAAAAAATATTCAGCCGAAAATATCGAAAAGGTAGAACAGCTAATTTTGAAAGCGGATAACGGCCCCTTCGTTGGCAATAAAATATGTAGTTGGGATGTCAGTGATGCACGTAATGCCCATGAAGCGCCTCAATATTGGATGCACTATATTGATTCATATGAAATAGCAAATAACAAAGGTAGCTCTTACCTGTGTCTAGTATTACCGTGGGATGTTTTAACTACGGATAAAGGGCAAAAAGAGTTTGATGAATGGCTTACATTTCTTTGCAAGCAACTCAATCCCGATCATGGAGAATGTGGTTATACGTTTGTATTACCACGGGATTACCATGAGTATATGCCTCAAGAATATCAACTTGCTATCCGATATCCAGCGATACAAGTTAATTCTAATATTCATATGGATGTAATAGATTATTTTAACAGTATACGGAGTATTGGATGGATCACTCTGTTATCAAATCGCTTTATAAAACGCCTTGGCGGTGAGCAATGGGTAAGAAAAAAATTATCCATTCATCCTGATATTGCTATCACAAAATACAGTAATGGGTTGATTATAAAGATAGATGAATATCCAGATTTAACTCAGTTACCTGCCTGTGTGTCAGAAAGCTATTTATTTATTAATGAGCTAATTCGACCTATTCGTTATGTAATGAAAGAAGGTGATTCTTTACATACTTATGGTGAAGGCCATTTCACGGGAAAAACCAGTACTCTCTGGTATGCTCGTTATGATCGTGGTCCCTTACAGGTTGAACCTCTGATGGCAGGCGAACCCGCCAGAGTTGATGGTTACTGGACCACCAAAGGGCGTGAAGGATTGGAAAACATCATTCTGCAAGGCGATATTGCCCCGGATGTAGAGGGCAATGCACCCGGCACAACCGTGTGGCGTTTGGTGCGTCAGATAGAGCATGATGATATGAAGGATCTGAAAGAACTTGAGGCACAACAAAATGCGGGCCACCATTGATGGTAAAAAAATTATCCTGAAAGGCGATACCACAAATACAAGTGGCTCCGTATTAACAGGTTCAGGGCTAACCAAACAGGGGAAACCCGTTGCTTGTGTTGGTGACAGTGTGTTTTGCCCCGCCTGTAAAAACACAGGTACTATTGCTGAAGGTTCGTCACTGACGGTGATACAAGATAAAGCGGTTGCACTGGAAGGACACAAGGTGAATTGCGGTTGCCCATCTGGGTGTACGCTTGTTGCTACTGAGTAATAAAACGAGCGGAAAAGTGCGTCAGAGTCGATTGATGGAGTTTTGTCGCAAGGGGGCACTTACGCGCCCCCTCATTAGCAGCTGAAATCATCTCGCCAATAATGCCGTGATAGGTTTGACACTGGTTTTCTGAGCCATCAGCTGCCGCGCTTCCCAGCGATCATGGCTGGCTTGTACGTTAATCCAGAAGTCAGAGTCCGTTTCAAACAATGCTGCCAACATTACAGCCTCTTCGATGCTGAACCGGCGTTTTCCATTGATAATTTCAGCAATGCGCGGGCGGGAAAGATTAAGTGCCTCGCCTAATTTTGCCTGAGTAATATTAGTGCTTAAAAAAACAGGATGAATTTTAAAATGACGGAATTTTCAGCGGTTAGTACCGTTTGAGGACAGGCAACTACAGAATAATGTTACCCCATAACAATTTTAATAGATGCTCCACAAGCTGCCGCGTATCGTTCTAGAGTTGAAACACTAGCTTTACTGGCGTTTCTTTCTAATTTGCTCACGGCTGGTTGAGTAATCCCCATACGTTCAGCAACTTGTGTACTATTGATACCAGCTCGGCGGCGAAGATCAGCCAAAAGCTCCTGTAATTCTTCCTCTTTCTTCTCTGCAAGATAAGCGGCCATTACCTCTGGATTCTGTAAAGCTTTTGCCTTTACTTCAGCATAAGGGATACCTTTAACTTTCATGTGTTAGTTCCTCTAGTCTATTCAATGCTAATTGGATCTCTGCCTGTGGCGTCCTTGCCGTCTTTTTAATAAAGACGCGCAAGATATATATTTTTTTCCCTTTGGCAAAAGCAAAAAAGGTTCGTGTAATATCCTTTTTTCCTGCTCTTAATTCAAAAAGACCATCCTGAATAATATCCGTGTGCGGATAACGCAACTGATTACCTTGAGACTCAAGTTTATCCAGTGCGGCGAACGCCTTACCTTGCATAGCACTATCAAGGTCTAATATTTCCTGTTGTGCTTCCGGGTGAAAGATCAACTCAAACACAAAGCAGCTCCCTTTCCTGTCCGTATGTTAAGCAGATCCATTACGGCCACCACGGATCAATCAACCACTCTGCAATAAACTGCCGTTGGCTGTTATCAAGAATGTCGGCCGCTTCCATAAAACTAAACTTCGTTTCTTTATCTTCCCCAAACCACAAAGACAGCAGAAACCGCGCAAAGATCTGTTCCCCATGGCTCATAACCTTAATGGCGTTCTCAAACGTTGCTACGTCAACGCTTCTATTCTGCCAGTCCCATACACCAACCAAACGCGGGTGATGCTGGCTCATAACCTTAAAAAATTTATGCTGTAAATTGCTTAACCGAAAAGTATCCAGTTCCATATGACTCGCCGTACAGTTGATGAGATAATAAACACAGCATAACCTATAGGATATAATAGCTCAAAGGTTATATATAACTTTTAGGTAATTATATTCTCCGCAACATACTGAGTCTGATTCTTCACTGAGAAAGCCAGAGGCTTCGCCATTAGTAATAGGAGAGGGACTTGTCTCACACTCAGCTAAAGCACTTGGCTTACCTAATCTGTACCATTTAGCGCGACTCATATCGTATGCTGCACCGTCCCACCATTGAGAATCTTCCACAGGTCCCTAGTGGATTTATTGCGCAATTATCTCAAGACCATATTAATACGATTAAACGTTGAACGGGCATTTATTGCTAATAATGTAAATTGCACTAACACATTGAATAATTGACTTTATTTTTAAGTTAGAACGCGTTTTTTTGTTGCTGTCGATCATGTCGTTGCGCTACGATTTCTCCCGCTTAAGGGCGGTTCTGGAAGGTGAGGTTAGCTTTTTCGACGATTGCATAACTTTGATATCAGCGCGAAACCAGAAACCTAAAAGCAGAGGCCGCCCAGTGCGGCCTTTTTATTTTTGGGAGAACTATGATTCAGAGAATTGCAGTGATCAGCACAATGAAAAAAACCGTTATGGTACGTGCTGTCTTTAAAGAGGGTGATTTGATTTTGGAAGACCGGAAAATACTTCCGCCAAAACGAAAAGCGATGCTGAACGAGCTATCAAAAGACATTCCGAAAATGGTAAAAGCCGGGTTTAAGGTGTTGGTGGACGAAATCAGCGGCGAAATTGCTCAGCATATCGGGGCCATCAATGTCAGGCTGAGCGACAAACACCATGATGGCCGTCCCGTTATTGTGGTTGCAACCGGTCGCTATAATGAGCTGAAACGGCAAGGCAGTATCATTTATCCCCCCAAGGGAAAAAACTTATACGAGATCTCGCCATCCCTTATTGATGTTGAATTCAATCCAGCGGGTGAGCCTGTCTATCGTATTGACTGGGAATCCCTTACATCCGAACATATCCTGATGCTGCTTGTTGTTTACAGCACCATGTTCAACAATGTGGCCTCTGATGCGTACATTAAAGCCATGCAATCCACAGCGGTAGATGAGCCCCCTTCCCGCTTAACATCGCTTTTTAATATTGTCAGTGCTTATGACAAAAAAGCCGAAAAAGAAACGGCCACATCAACATTAACCGGCACACGCATTGATAACAATACGGTGATCTTATGAGTGAATATTCACGACTGGATGACCGCTGTATTACCGATCCCATCATTCGTGCTTATCTACACCGCGAAATTATCGCCCAGTCTCAGTTATACGACCACGCGAGTAACATCTCATACACCATTAAACCCGATGAGGAATTTAGGGCCGATCTGGTGGCCTATCGGGTTTATAAAAATTCCGTTTTACGTTGGGTTGTCAGGCTGGTGGCGGGTCATGAAAGTGAATTGGAGTCCCTGCCGATAGGTGATAACCTCGCATTACCTTCTGCCGCCTGGATACGCGACAGGATCAGACACTATGCTGACACGCCCGAGGTAAGGAATGATTAAGATTAATTTTCCTCGCACAGAAACAGGTCGGTATGATACTGATGGTTTAATGCCAAAAGAATTTAACCGGCTATTTAATCAAATCACTAACGACCAGCAGGCCAAACGTCGCCGTAAGGTTGCACGGCTTCTCACCCCTTCTCTTTTAAAAAATAAAAGTTTTGATGATGTTATTGCCTTGGGAAAGAAGCGCGACGGGACGTTCTTCACAAAAGAAGATCTGAAGGCGTTTGAAAAAAACCGACAAAAAGTTCGGTCTGGATTCAATACTAACATCGCCGGAATTACCTATATCCAGCTGATAGCGAATTGCACCAATATTGACATCAAGCGGGCAAATAATGCGGTTGATGATGGTTCAGGCATCAAAATAGCTTCATTTATCGGTATGGAGCACAACGTTGCTATTATCAGCGTCACTGCGTCTGACAAGTCTAAAGACAAGCACCACCGCGTGAAGATCCGCTTTGAGGAATGGGATACCGCGATGGAAGACCTGTCAAAAAAAGAAAACAACACCGCCCGTGTAGTACGTCAGTTGTGTACTGGCCGAGTGTCATTTGATTGCGATTGTGGCCGTCATCATTATTGGTATCGCTATATTGCTACAGCGGGGAATTTCGCGGTTAGCCCCCCGAAAGAATACATCTACCCCAAAATCAGAAACCCGAACTTAAAAGGGGTGGCCTGTAAACACGTTATTCACGCGATGACCAGAATGCAAGCCGGAACATGGCAAATGCAGGTTGGCCGCCTGTTACAGAAAAATGCCCGTACCACCAGCTTTGGGGATGATAAGAGAAAGACAACTGAGTTTTTTGGGAAAGAACAACTAAAACAACTGAACAGAAACCGGAAAAGCAAAACCAGTCACAACGCGATAAAAAGTGAATACCGACGTTATCAACAACGCATGGAGGCACTGGAAAGAAAACTGACTCAAGATCCGAAGAAAATTGATGCCTTACGCTCACAGCTGAAGAAAGCGAAAAGGCTCACCGATTCACAACGTTTAAAACTGCAAAAGAAGCAGGAACAAATCAACCGAATGAAAGCCCAGGAACAACTGTTAAAACAGCAGCTGAAAGATGCTTTCAATCTGAAAAAACAATCCTTCATTGATGCGCTCATTATGTCAGGAAAGAATCAAGAACAAGCTGAAGCCGCATTTAACGAGTATATGAAAAAACAGATTAAGGGTAATAACGCATGAGCCGTTATGACGAATGGCTGGATGAGAGGCCAGACAATGAAATCACAGGAATGGGCTCCACTCCGCTACAGCCAACCACGCACATATCAGCGCAGGATGCTGAACTGGTGGATTTAGATGATATGCCACCGCCCCCCGCTACCGTGATGTTGGTCGAAAATGAGGACATAGCGGCACAAGCCGTTCTGCCACAACACCTGTCCACAAGAGAGCAAGACTTAAACCTGAGCCCACGATACAAAGGGCACACGCCCCTCAATGATCTCGTTCGTCAGGACTGGATAAAAATGATTGAGGAAGATCCAGACAGTTATGATGCTTTGTTATATCGCCCCCGGGATGATGCCCCCACAAAGGCGAATGACGATGGCCTTGAGATACCGGTTTTCACTGAGTTCAATAACCATCAAAGAGAACTTTCATACACCGATCCTCAAAAAGTGAAGGTATTGGACTGTCCTGACGAACGGGAATCATTTACTGCCGTTGATTCTGATGGCGATCAAGATGGCGGTATCGATGATTTTTTAGTTATCAGAGCCGCCGCGACAGGCGTATCGATAGGCTCAATATTTGAATGGAACGAAGAATTATCCGATGGTCAATTAGCCCGCCGATTTTGGTATGTGCTACGTATTTTCACGTATGGTACGGCATCCGTGGGTTCACTCTATTACTGCATACCGGCCAGAAATTTTAGTCAGTCAGCATTAGGAACAGACCATGAGCAAAGATGAAGGCCACGACATTTTAATGCGTATTAAGTCGCTGAAGCTGAACCCCATTGGCGAAAGGGAAGTCAGTGGATTTCGTGGCATTGATATTGCTGTCGGGAATCACATCGCATCAAGCCTAAAAGGGCTCAAAGTTAATCATCCAGATCTGCATAATCAGGGGTTCGTCGAGTTTATCAATCGCCCATCAAGCGATCAGGTTCTGCTTGGCCGTTTCGACGACATTAAAGATTTCATTAGAACCATGCGACAAGCGAAAGCCGGTAGAAAAAGCCAGTCAGATAACAAATATGCCAACCCTGAAGCCCTGCCTGTGATTAATCTCTCCCGCACGATGGATTATGATGTGATGCCGAACGACAGGCAGATAAGGCGGGATAGATACGGGGAAGTTTTTGAAGGTGATACGATCATTGCGGTGTTAGACGCACATCCAGTCAACCTTGTTTACGATATTTTTGTATTGTCAGCAGAGAAAGAGCCTTTATCACTCCTGTGTAATGCCATTGCTGTCCACTTTGCCAGTATGATTGCCACCAGCTTTCATGCGTCAGTCAAGATGGCCAATGCCGAGGTGGACATTGAATGTGCGTTCAATGCCGCCCGAGAAATTTCTTTTTCTGATGTATCATTGCCTGTCATGGAAGATCGCATTTTTGGTGCCAAAGCCAGTATAAAGGTACAGGCCGATATCATTATGGCACATGCCGTTGTTCCACAGCTTGAGAAAACCGTCGTCACCACCGCACAACGGACAATACGCAGAGACAGTCATGGTACAGCAATCTAATCAGTTTTTTTTACAGACTATTGAGATCAACGGTGAGGTATTACCGCGAGAATCTGTCACCTCTGTAGCGTATATAGAAATTGCCAAATTAGCAGCCCCGCTTTTACTACTGAATATCCGTGATGTGACCGGCTACGTTCTGGATAACATGGGTGTAAAAGAAGGTGCAGTGATCACGGTCACGCTTGGCGATCCCGGAGGGGAACAGGCATTATTTAAAGAGGATTTCTTTATCGTTTCTGCCCCACTCAATATGGATACCGTGACAATCACCAGCATCTCTACGGCCATGCGGACTCTTCTGATCCCCACCGGCACTCCCCGTTTTTTTGCCGATGCTGAACCAGAGAAGATTATTCGCACACTGGCAAAAGGATTAAAGCCGGTGACTGAGCCCTTTAACCGCCTTGGAACCTATCATTTAAACATGGGGCAAAAACCTGCCACCCTGGTTCGACAAGTGGCAAAAGATCATGGTGCGTTGGCATGGACGGCCAGAGGTAAAATCCATTTGAAGTCGATGAGTAACCTTATCAAAACAAAACCCGCTTTCACATACGAGTACAACAATCCTCAAGCGAAGTACCGCATAACAAAGCTGAGAAACCTTAATTCAGATTTCGCGGTTACAGCGTCAAAGCAGCATCGTTATGTCGGTTATTCCATGACGGATGGCTATCGTTCATTCGGGGATGCTTCACTGCCGGTGAAAATGGTATCTGATGCAGAATTAGGGACACTGCAAAACATGGGGCGAGTTCTGATCCCAAAGTTAGACATTGAATGTGCGGGAAATCCCGCGATTCAGGCGGGTTCCGTCATACAAGTGGTTATTCATCGTTATGATCCTGATAACCGCATTGATGAATCGATACCCAAGAATATGATTGTGGAGCGCGTGACGCAGTTTGAAGAACGTGTTGCCTACAGCACCAGAATGATTTTGGGGGTTCCCAGTGAATAATGCTATCTATGGTAGCCATCGGGCCATCATCGTCGCTACAGAGCACCCAGCGGGGCTCATGAAAGCAAAAGTGAAGCTGTTACCATTATGGGAGGGTGTGCCCGATGATGCTTTGCCGTGGGCTGAGTATCGCCTGTCAATTGGCGGTGCATTTACCCCCGCCGTGACAGGCGATCTGGTGTGGGTTGAGTTTCCTTATGGGGGCGACAGTCGCTACCCAATGATCAGCGGTGCAGCACAGGATGCCCCCAATGGTATCCCGAACGTCGCCCCGGAAGCATCCGGTCAAAGCGGAGCCTATACCCCCCCAGCCGTTGAAGGTGCCCCGCCCCTGCCGGTTTTATCGCCCACGAAAGACTTCGTGTATAAGCGCAATCACTTGCTTGTTATCCATACCGCTGGTGGCGGTATATCGATTACCAATATGGCAAGCGGGGCGTGTATAGGGATGAATGAAGCCGGTGATGTATTCCACCATGCTACCGGTGATTTTTTCCTGAATGTAGGCGGCAAAACGACAATAAAATCTCAGGGGGAAGTCATTGTTGAGAGTGCGACGGGATTCAGAGCTAAAGCACCCGCGTTCAGTTTTTCGCAATGAAAGTTGGGGTTCTAAGCCGGAATAACGGTAATATTGTTCTGGCCTGAATCGGGTAAAAGTTCAACATTCATTAACGGTGGTTCCAGCTTAGAACTCCATTTTGCCATTACATAAAATTCTAAATAATTTTTTATTTTTGTTACAATCGATACCCAAATGGCTAAATAGGTATCACTTTGATGTTCAAGGTTTTTAAAAACGCGCTCATCTACCAGTTATCACGAGACGTGCCAAACCTCACTGAAGATGAATTACGCGCCCTTATTCCGCATTTTGCTTTTTCTCCTTGTGGCCCGCATGATGCTTCCCGTATCGGCTGGTTGATGGATGATGATCGTCCAGCGATGTTTGTTCACGGCAATAACCTGCTTATCGTGGCCGAGAGAGAGAGTAAAGACCTCCCAGCCGCAATTATCAAAGAACACCTTCATGCAAAGCGTGATAAATTCGAGTCTGTGAAATGTCGCAAGTTACGCCGTACTGAAATAGCTCAAATCAAAGATGACGTTATCCAGGAACTGTTACCACGTGCATTCCCGAAGCGAAGTACCCTTCAAATATGGATTGACATTGATAACGGTTTAATCTCAATTGATACCACCTCCCCCCGTACAGCGGAGCATGTACTCGCACTTTTGCGCCGCACACTTGGCTCACTGCCTGTTATCCCTATTGCAACCGCAAATCCATTTAAACGGGTGATGACTGGCTGGTTAAAAGAGACGGATACCTTTCCGGCCCAATTACGCCTCAGTGAAAAGATAAAAAAAGCCGATCTGATTTATGATGATGGGGAAGTCCGCTTCAACAAAGAAGATATGCTGACCAACGATGAAGCCGTATCCATCCTGTTAGATCAAGGCCGTCAGGTTTGCACACTTGGCATTCATGTTAAGACGCAATTCGGATTTGATTTAGAACTCACCGATTCATGCAAATTCAAAAAACTCCAGTTTGGTGATGAATTTTCAACGCAAAATAATGCTGAAGAAGACGAGTTATCCCGCGAATATGCAGATTTCATCTTAATGGTGAATGAGCTACGCATTGCCTACAACATCATTTTTAATGCCATGGGTGGCTTGCTGAATGCAGGGAAGGACAATGTGTAAACCAGCCGTGAATGAATACAATCGCCCTTTTCTGAAGTGGGCGGGGGGAAAATATGCTGTACTCAAGCAAATCCTTCATCGTTTGCCTCACCGGAATCGCCTGATTGAGCCCTTTGTCGGGGGTGGCGCTGTGTTTCTGAATGCGGGGGGGTTTGAGCGTTACCTACTGGCAGATATTAACCGTGATCTGATTAATCTCTATCAGGTAGCCACCACCAGCAATGAAGTGCTGATCGATAAAGCGGAGTGCTTTTTTAAGCAAAACAAGTGTCAAGAAGCCTTTCTGGATGTGCGGGCAAAATTCAATGCCATGAGCTATACATCATTGGAACGGGCAGCGGCGTTTTTGTACTTAAACCGCCACTGTTTTAACGGATTGACCCGATATAACCGAAACGGAAAATATAACGTTGCCTATGGCCGTTACAAAAAACCGCCTTATTTCCCTAAAGCGGAGCTAACGCATTTTGCCTCCATTGCGCCCCGCTGTGAATTTTCCCATGCCCACTATAGTGACACGATCCGCCGTGCCGGAGCCGGAGATGTGATATTTTGCGATCCGCCCTATGAACCCCTGCCAGACACGACCGGATTCACAAACTATGTCGCGGGTGGATTCACATTCCAAGATCAATGCACACTGGCAAACGAACTGGTTCATGCTCATCAACGTGGGGCGCATATCGTCATGACCAATAGTTCAGCGCCAAAAATCCGTGAAATGTACGAGTCCCTGAGATTCAAAATACATCCGCTCAATGCGCGCAGAACGATAAGTTGTAAAAGTGCAACTCGTGGTGCAATAAGCGATCTCATTTGTTTTATGGAAGGTTAAACATGTCAGCCGTTGGTACTCAGAATTCGATTTGTTCCGGGCACGGTGGATTTCCGCCCCGCCCTTCATCTGAAGGTGAAGCTCTGGTAAAAATCAATGGTATTCCTGTGCTTGTAGACGGGAATGTATTCCCTGATCACTCTGATAGTAACAGTACGCATAATGGAACAGCCATCAGCACAAGACCTTGGTTTACGGTGAACGGGAAAGCCATTTGTTGTGTTGATGATCCGGTTTCGTGTGGCTCTATTGTGGTGTCTGGGGACGCTTCTTTTAAGGTGAGTTAATATGTTAGACAATGAAAAACAAATCGCCGCATTCAGGGCATTGGGCGCTGAAGGATTACACCCACCAGCCGCACTGACCATATCCAAATCGACAGCGGCCAGTGCCATCGAAAAAGCCTCATCGCTGCGTAAACTCGTGAAGAAGGAAACGACCTATCCAGCGTCAGTAACTCACGCCTTGAGCAAGATCACTGATGCGATCGGCAAATTAACGGTTTCTGCAAACGCGGCAAATGCGTTCCATAATGCAATCAATGGCTATCAAAATCCGTCCCAATTGATCCAAATGCGGATTGGCTGGACATGTTATTTAAAAGGCAACCTTTTACCTGACAGCACACCATTTCATTTGATTGAGGCTATTGCTGATACCAAAATCACCACCGTACAAAACCAGCTTGTTGCAGGCATCCAAACTGGCGATATCAAGGCGGCAATGGATGAGATCAATCCAATCTTGGCTAATAGCCTTGGGGCTGGTGGTCTTGTTTCAAAACTGACTGACGAGCAGACGAGCAGGCTTAACCACGCCACCGAAGCATTAGCACGTTCGCTGGACAGCCTGAATAAAGCAACGGAGGCCATTAATCGATTAGCAACTCAGGCTAATGATTCTGCCAATCACGCGCAAAAATCCTTTAGTGATGCCGTCAGCGTTTCAATCATTTCCGGTTTGATTGAAAGCCCTGTCATGATTGATGCCTTAAAAGCAGTGACGCCTGCATCTGTCATTTCTGCATTGTCATAGGGTCATAGGAGCCATCATGTTACTTGGCGGGATGAGTCCATTTTCTACCGTAAAATCACTCAAATTCGGCTGCATTGGCATGATACTGGGTGCTCTCTGTCTTGGTGGATATCTTGCCTACAGCAAATACGAAAGCCTCACAAAGAGCGTTACAGCGCTAAATAAGGCTAATTCTGTATTATCCCATGATAATAACAGCCTAAAAACCGTTATCGGTTCTCAAAATGAAAATATACGCCTCCTGAATGGTGATATTGCCGCACGCGATAACCGGTTAATTGAATTAGAAGAATCTCAGAAAAATTTAGAGAAAGAAATTAAGCAGCAACAAGAGGAAAGTAATAGTGCTATCAGACAATTTAAAACCATGCTGGCTCATGCTCAGTGCGCTAATCAGCGTATGCCTGATGACATTATCCGGTTGCAACACCAACGCACAGCCGACTTCAACCGGCGTTATGGTGGTTGAAAAGCGGATGGAAACTAAACGACCACCCGCTATAAAAGCGGTGATGTGTACCCTACCAGCCGACCACACGGCGCTTTGGGGGGATAATGTGGTTTATAATGAAAAAGTTAGGCGGTCGCTGGCAGAGTGTAATAATAAGAATCAACGAACAAATGAGATGAATGCGAAGCTATAACTGTCTCCGACAGGACTCGCAGCAAAGGTGTTAGCTATCATCCAAGACAACCCTAATTTCTATAAAGCTCTGGCTACGCACTGATTAGCCGTTGTGTCTACAAGTACTAAATCTTGTTCCTGATTTAGTACTCATTGAGATTAGGATTATTCGGTTGTCAATGTCTATGAGTAGAATTATGCTGATAGTATAAATACTGGTATTTATACTAAAATCAGCAATACCGATATTAGTCATTGAGTAACTCATTCAAACGTAATATCAGAGTTCGACGTTGCTTATATGTTAATCTCGACCAAATTTGATCAATTTGTTCTTTTAGCTCTACACCTTTCGCCAGTTCATATGAAGTAATACTGGTTTCACTGCCTGCTAAATTAGAAGGGAAATCTTTATCTTCTAAGTCAGCATAACAATCGGAAAAAAACCAGCTAATAGGCGTATTTAATTCACGGGCGATTATAGCAAGATAACCCACATTGATTTTATTGATCCCTTTCTCAAACCTAGCTACTTGCTGTTGGGAAAGGCCAATTCTTTCAGCCAAATATTGGGTTGTTACCCCCTTCTTTTTTCGCTGTTTTCTGATACGTTCACCTACATTTCTACAAATAGAATGAACCATAAGATCTCCCATAACTGCCTAAAATTAAGGTATTACTATCGATTTACTCTTTTATAGATATCAATTGTAGAAAATAATATCAATGTGACCTTTTTCATTTCATGGACTTTTTGGCAAAAAAATTTAACAAGATGCGATGGGTAACGACTCGCATTTCCCCGCTGTTTAAACCTATTTTATCTCTACATTATCTTTAGGCGGCGTTCGGGGAAATGGGCGTTTTACCCTTTTATCGGTTACTGGCTACACTTATTCTGGAATATTCATTAATGACGCTAAAATAAGGGCTGATTATGAAGAGTGATTGGCATCCCGCTGATATTGTAGCCGCAGTACGTAAAAAAGGGATCAGTTTATCTGAGTTATCACGCCGATCTGGTTTGAGTTCAGCGACGTTACAAAATGCTTTACACCGTCGCTATCCGAAAGGCCAACGGCTCATTGCAGAACATATCGGCGTGCATCCGTCAGAAATCTGGCCGAGTCGATACGAGGGAAAGATTCAGAAATAATGCAATAATAGGGACCGCCCCTTACCGGAACCGATCCTTATATAACCAACTGATTTAGCTTGGACTAATTTATTAAGGCCAAAAATGCACGGCCTGAAAGTGCGGCGGTTTTAATGTGTATCATCGCATCTCTCTTTATAACGAACTATCACGCCAATGGTAAAACATGTCATCCATCGTGGCTTTATCGCCCATTTTTTCTAGACACATCTCCTGAATCCCCTTACTGGCACTCCCTCCCCCTATTTCCTGTAAGAACGCATACATCTGGGTCGGCATCGACAAAGACGCAATTTTCGGGGTTTTCAAGGTGCGCTTCTTACCCAACTTCGGCCAAGGGATCTTCCCCATCGTTTTATCGTCCACATCACGCATACTGAAGCTAAACAAGAGCCTATTTTTGTATTCAAGCACAATTTCTTTCGCTGTTTCGCGCAAATCAGCATCGGTCAACACGGATTCAATATGTTGATGGATCACCTTTCTGTCGCGTGTGAAGTATAGATGACTCTGGCGACCGTTGTCATATGTCAGGTAAACGCGATAGCTCATAATTTCCTTATTTACTATTAACTCAATTAGACTAGATGCTGAAAATTCTAAATGATTTTTTTTGGAAAAAATACAAAAAAACACGGCGTTAGGATTATGGCGGGATATTGTAGTTAACCTATCCTAAGCACGTCGAAAAGCTGACTCCCGTATCTTCGCACTCTGAAAAGGGCCATTACGGTGAGTAATAATATTAAAGAATTCAAAGAGCGTCAGAAAGACGTAAATGAACGCGCTGCACAAGTCCTTTCGTTCGCAGCACATGCACAGTTCAGGGATGGTGTGTTCATCGACGATCCACAAGAACGTTACGATAGTATCTTAGCTGCGGCTAAAACTGTCCCGATGTTTGAAGGCGTCAATGCTGAATACGTTGGACAAGTTTCTAGTGCTTGGGCTGATAGTCTGGCGGAATACAGTGATCGCAATGGTCACTACCCCTCATCTGAAATTCTTGCTAACTGCCATCATGCGTGTGAACGCCTGATCTTGGAAGCGGCGGCGGAGAAACATGAAGGGGTCGGTGCCGCCATGTTCGAAAGTGTCAAAGCGGATATGTCCACCAGCGATGGTATTATGCGCCAGGCGCTTTTTGCGGCGCTGATCCTGCCGACGGCATTAGGCGCTTCCACAGGCGATGCCTGTACTTTCGTCCCGTGCGAACGTGACGAATCAAACGTCTATGAAGTCTTCAACGTGGCGGGTTCTAAATTTGGCTCCTATAACATCGGTGACGAACTGAACATGCAGTCTGCCGGTGTTTACTCACAAATGAGCCGTACCTATATTTTCCCCGATAAACAGCAACCTGATGGCACAAAAAAGTCCTTCAAATTCGAGTTGGCTGAGACTCAGGAAGGCCAGGGAATGCCTATCCGGGCGGGTCGCACGGTGCTGATGGTCAACCGCAAACGTTCTGACCGTGACAACAAATCCGGCAAGGTCTACTTTGACGGTCAGGATCATTCCGGTGTGACTTATTCCGTCACCGGCACGATTGATTATGCCAAAGGTGAGATCACGGTTGAATTTAATGGCGACAATATCCCAGCAAAAGGGACTGAGTTAGCCGTTGCGCTTGAAATTGATATTGAGAAAAAAGCCGACCTGATCCCATTGGTTAATCACGGGATGCGTAAATGGACGGTTGTACCGTCCCAATACGTACTGGCAGCGGAACACACCATCCAGTCGCTGATGGATGCTAAACGGGAATTTGGTCTGGATTTGGCTTCCATGCAATTCTCAGCCGTGCGCAGCTGGCTATCCCATGAAATTGACATGATGCGTCTACGCAAGATCGTCTTTCATACCATCCACGGCAGTGAATTTGATATTGCCTTGCCAACAACCCAGCAATGGGATTCCTACGTAGCGTTGCTGAAATCGGCCATCACGAACGAATCCACCCAAATGACCAACCGTACCAAAAAAACGGGGATTCGTGGCGGGTTTGCGGGGGGTGCTGCGGCTAACTTCATTAAATCTATGCCGGAAACTTACTTCAAACCTGCTGAAGGTTATGTCCAGTCTCCGCGCATTCAGTTCATCGGTACGCTGTTCGGCGTATACCGTATTTTTGAAGTGCCGGAAACGGTCTGTGAACAGCTGTCCAACGAAGGGTGTAAGTTTTCTGCCAACGACATTTTCTTCTACGGCCGTGGTGACAATATCGGCGATGCCGGTTTAGTTGCCGGTGATGCTGTTCCTGCCATTCCCTTTGTGCATCCAACGACAACGTCACTGATCAACCGCACCACACTGTGGGGTTCAGCGGTGAATGAAATTCACCCCAGAAACGGCGAGAAGTATTTCACCAAGCTCACGCTAACCAACACCAAGATTGGCGCTATCGATATGCTCACCGGCAAACTCATCACCGATGGTCATAGCGAAAGCCAGACAAATGCGACGTCTACAACCGTGGATAACGACAAAAAGAACGACAAAAAGAACGACAAAAAAAACCTTGATTAAATTTCATTGATTACGGCGCCAGAAATGGCGCCATAAGGAATAAAAATGAATAAAATTCCTTTCGCTATTGGTCAAGCCACCGGTGTTGCCATTATGCCACCCAACGCGGATGCCACATTTACAAATGCGACGGGCGGATCATCCGTTTTTGCCGGTGTGGTTGTTGCCAAACGGGGTAAGCCAAACACCGTACAATACGTCACACCGGATACATTGCAAAAAGTGTTAGGTGATCCGATCCATCCTCATGCAGGCCAACACTTTGAACCGTATCGCCATGTTTATCAGGCGTTAAACGGGGGTAATGGCTATATAGTGCGCGTCGAAACGCCGAACATGAGAATTCCGGTCATTGGGGTGGCTCAAGAAAGGGAATATGGCAAAGCGATCCCTTTCGCAAAAAATGTACCTCCCAGTGATGACATAGAACTAAACGATGACTCTTTCTTCGAAATCTATGTTAATGACGGTGATGCGTCCGCCAATCGCACGTTATCCTTGATTAAGGATGAAAACCAAAAAGGATTCTTTTTTACCCTCACGCTAAAAGAGACAGACAGTTTTGGTAAACAACACACACTAGATACGATTCAGGTATCGCTTCAGCCTGACGCTATTGATGATATGGGGCAACCCGCTTACTTACCTATTGCCCTGGAAAACAACACACATCGTTTACGTGCGGTTATGGGCAGTCGTGTATCGCGTTTTCCAGACTACTATCAGGGCTTCGAAGATCAGCCTTTTGTTGGCGGATCAGACGGTGACATGAGCAAGATCACCAGTGAAGCGTATGCACAAGCGATCAAGGCGCTCAGTGCTTCAATGGTGAATTACACCGCCATTTTATCATTAGGTTGTTATGACAGCACCGCCCTGTCCCAATTAGCTAAATTAGCTAATGATGTTCGTGTAGACATGTTTTGCGATTTGCCACCAGCGTCTATGCCATCTGACGCGATTAAAACGGCTCAGGAACAAGGATTTGGTAGTTACGCACATATTTGCCGTTACCATCTTCCTTACAGCTGCCGTGATACTTTCTCCGGTGCACAGGTCGTTTATGGCCTATCTGGTGATGCGTTTACCGCTAAAGCCAAAGGTGTTGCGATGGTGTCAGACGTAGGTGGCTATCATCTCTCACCCGCTGGGCAGTCACGCGGCGTATTGCTCCGACAAAACATCAAGCCACGTCCGGCGGCGGCTGACATTGACCGCGAACTCTACGCAGCGAGTGGGATCAATACCGTTGGTTTTGCCTCAGATGGCTCTGTCATGATCGATGACGCACTCACCACGTATGCCAAGAAAAACTACCTCCGATTCCAGCACGTCAATAGCACATTCAATGCGATTGCTCGCCTTGTTTATGACATCGGCAATGCGTTGAAACATGAACCGGATGGCATTACCCGACGTGGCCTAGAAAGGGAAATCCCTAAGCTGCTTGATCGCTTTGTTGCCTCTGAAGCATTAGTGGCACCGCGTAATGCGGCCAATGGCACCGCGCCATACGTTGTTACCGTCACACAGGATGAATTTGATATGTGGCATATCAGATACGAAGCCTGTCCAACCGGTGTATCACGCCGGATCGTAGCTGAACCGGTGTTAATCCCGTAATTAAGTAGGTGAGGAAAAATGAGTATGAGTAAAGGTCTTTTCACACGCGGAGCGCTGCTGACATCTCGTTTGAGGGCATTCGCCACTCCCGTGGGTCAGGTTGCGATGATGGAGTCCAATCAGGCCAAGATCGCTGGCAGCGCGGCTCAACCGGCGTCCCCAATGGGGGATAGCAACACATCAGAGGATATGCTGCTGGAAGCCGTATACAAAAAGGCAGAACAAGACTCTCGCGGGATTGCCGCCGCTGCGGTGATTGATTGGGTTCAAAATGGCGAGGGCACTTTCGATTCATTTGATGAATTCGCGCTGGGACTGGCCGATCTTCTTCAAGATAACGATGAAGCACTGACCGATGAGCAAATCGACGACTACAACATGTGGTTAGGGCTCATGGCAGATGCGGCAGTGGCTATGGGCGCAGATCAAAGCGACGTAACAGCCATGATCGACAACGCCGATGATGATGCCGCTGATGCCGTTCTTTCTGCCATTGATGTGTCACCAGACGACGAAGATAACATCATTGCTGAGTTTTCGGTCACCGGTGGCGATGAGGGGGCAATGATGGAAGCCAGCATCAAGGTCGTACGCGACGGAGTCGTTAAGTTGATCCGCAAACAGCCGCGTCCGCGTCGCCTCAGTGCGGCCCAAAAAAGTGCGTTGAAAAAAGCCCGCATGAAAGCCCAAACCGCGTCGGCCAAGAAAGCGCGTAAAAAATCCAACCTTGTTCGTAAAAAACGGGGTTTGTAACAACGATGCCACCCGCATTTTAGCTGGTGGTATAAGGGGAATTTCATGATTTGTGGTGCGGTCATGCCGGATGGTATCAGTCCATTTTTAAAGGCTTATATTACTAACGAAGACTCGATGGTTGTCGGCTATATCGGTGACGGTGCGACGGCAACGCTACAATCCCTCTGGGAATCACCTTTCGAGAATGATTCCATTGGTTCGATGGCGGGGATATCGACCATCGCCAATGGCGCACAGGTCATGACAGACAGTACCTCCATCACCCGTATTAACTCATTAATGGTTTGGCAAGGTCAAAAACCGCCGCAAATCACCCTGCCTTTGCATTTTATGGCGAAGCAAGACGCTCAGATTGAGGTCCAGTCAGCCATTATGACGTTATTGCAAATGGCCTCGCCTGAGTTGGGAGTGGCAATGCCCGGAGGAAGACGCCCTGAACCCGTGGTGATCGATATAGGACGCCGGTTAAAACTCACTGATGTTGTAATTCAGGAAGTAAACTTCGAACTCGATGCACCTAAAACGGCTGAGGGGTATTACACACATAACACGGTGACACTTTCGCTCTCCGGTATGCAGGTTCAGAACAGATCAGAAATTCCTTACATGTTTATTTGATGGAGTTAATTAATGGCTGGATTCAGTAATAGTAAAGCGAATAAGGCGTTTTTGAAAAAACGTTTTAACCAATCCAAAGCGGCGGGTGAACGACTCATCGGCGCGGATTATTGGATGGTAATCAAAGGCTACGAACACCTCTCTATCCTTATTCGTACTACACAGCTCGGGGAGTTTACCCGGGAAGACGTTGAGGATTATGCGCCTTCCGGTATCAAAATCAACCAGCACGGCGTATTTAGAAATCAGGGCGAATTTCAGTTTCAGTGTGCAGAAACCATTGAAGGCGTTGTGTTGGCCGCAGTCAAAGAATGGGTGTTGGAAAAAGCGTATATCGACATTGATATTTACCTCGCCAGTGAATCGAAAGGTGGTGGATCAGGCAATCCCATTCGTTCATATGAAATGGTGAAGTTGTACTGTGACGCCGTTGATCTGGCGTCTGAAGATATTACGGCGGTTGTTCGCCCTTCTATGCGTGCTGTGTACAACTGGCAGGAATAATAAATGACACCGATGCAACTCTTAGATTCTGTTAAAACGCGATTCAGGCCACTCCTTGTTGTGGAAGAAAACACGCTAAAAGGGATGCTGGTTAAGGCACTGACCGAATATCAAGATCGCGCAGGACTCATTAAACGGATTTATTTAGCGAAAGAGGCAGGGACATCCCTGCCCTATCCTGATGATTATCTTGAGTTAGTCCATGTCATTGATAACCGTAGCTCACTCGTTTTTGCCGAGCCTTATGCCGATCAGCTACAGCTTGATTTACTGGGCGGTGAACGCTACCCGTTGACGTTAGTGTATCTCGCCAATATGCGGGATTGTGATTTAGATAATTGGGTTATTCCCCCCAGCCTCTGTGGTGTACTGGAAAACTACCTGGAGTGCCTGATCGATATTCAAAACACGGAACGTAAGCGGCGAGTGTCGGTATCAGGCAAACTTGATGTTAGTCACCTTCCTGATGAAACCACGCTGTATCAACGTAAAATTGATCTGGAAGACAAAATGTCGTCCAACAGAGCCATTATCACCGGTGCCAGCTTAATGCCGTAAGGAGACGACATGGGGATCTTCAGCGGAGTAGGAAAGTCGCTAGGCTACAACAGCCTGTCCAGCTTCGGTAAAGCCGCAAGCAATAATTTTATTGGCAAAGTTCTGGAACGTTCAACCTCCATACTCTCCGGCAACGCGGGCGGTACGAGAAGTCTAAGTGATGAACTTCGCCATGCGAAATCCATCGCCCACTCTGCCCTGCGTATTCGCTACGCACAAGGCTGGCAATGGGCTATCGAAGCGGACGGACTGAATGGCTTAGATATGTTTGTCAAAGACATTACTTACGATTCCGTCACGATAGAAACAGAGGCTAAACAGATTGGTGCGGTCGTTTTCAACAAACCCACACACCGGGAAGCGGGCACAATCACGATTACCGTTCGTGATTCCGAAGAGGGTGCCATTGCGCGTTGGTTTGATGAAAGAGCAGATCGTGTCACCAATGGAGATGGCACCGTCAATCTTCCGTCTCAATACGCGATGGGAATACGCATATATCGTGTGATGCAAAGCGGCGGCATCGAGCTGGAGAGTGAATTTGACGTCTTTCCGATTTCTCGCGGAGAAACTACGCGAGCCCGTGATCAGGTGACAGAATTTCTTTCCTACCCTCTGACCTTCATTAAGATGTCATCCATTGAAACAAGCACGGCATCAATCATGGGTAGCGCCCTACGTAATGCAGCGTCTGGGGCGGTTAGCACAAATAATATTATTAAATTTTAAATGGGTTATGTATGCAAATTCCTGATTTCCCCCTGCCCTCTAATCCCAATGTGGAAATTCGGTTCCGAATGTCTGATGTCGCCGATGCCATGTCATATTGTGGCACTGATCCTGATCAGGAAGAAGCCCTGACAACGCGTTATTTGAATGAAATTCAGTGTGGAGAGAATAAGCATGATGCTGCGCTTTGGACGGCCCAAGACCGGCGCACCGCGTTATGGTGGATCTTCTGTAATTCCAGAATCAACACGACATTAACTGTTTCTTATGTGTGCTCCCATTGCCAAAAAGACCATTATTACGACTACGATGCAAGAGAACTGGATATGACAGCGGGCGTGCTTACCGTTGAAGCCTTTGAAACCGTCTCTATTCCCGTAAACGGCCAACCCAAAGACTGGGTATTGAAACCATTAGATGGTCGGGCAATGGAACACCTCGAAACCGCACGCAATAACCTGCCACCCCAGAATGACCCTTCTTATCGCAAGGAACTGATTAATCTCAGGGTCATGGAATTAACGCACCAGGCTCATTTGCATGAACAACCGGAAGACTTCATGAAAGCCGCCCAAATCCGTTATGAACTCATAAAACAAATGGCACTGGATACGGAGTTTCCACCGTTAGTCGCCAGTATTGAGCTGATGAATCGCCGCCTGGCTCATGGGCTCGCCATGAAAATTGAAAAAGGGGTCGCTAACCTGCTGCTACCAAAACATGTTTGCCCTAATTCAGGTAAGGAGGGTACGGCCAGTCAATACACTCAGCTGTACACCCCATTTCGGAATCACAACTTCTTTCCAGACTTTAGATCTCAATGGATGGCTGGTATTAACAACTAATCTGGCACTTTACGGTAATCAGCCCACCGGTGATATAGACAGGCTACCTGAATGGCGTGCCTTCAAGATGAATGAATCACTAGAAGAAAAGTTCAAGAAAAATACGTGATGGTGATAACTACATGGTCAACACAGCATTAAAGCTACAAGAACAGGAACGCATCATCAATGCGATTGAAAAAGCCAGTGATGCGGAATTATCGGCCCTTGCGGATATCCGAACCGATATCCGCAATCTGTTCAGCAAAAACGGCAAGGTCAATGCGGGTGACGATGGGTTAATTATCAGCCGGCCATCACGCAGCGTATCAAAAAAAAACCCGCCTAATTCTCTTGGCCTAAAACTCATTGCGGCGGAAAAAGCACCACCAGCCAGCGACACGCAAAACTCAAATAGCGAACAAACGGATAATGTTCGTCATCCAAATGCACACCAAACGGTTGGTAAAATAAAACATACGGCAAACGATAATCAAATAAACGATGTTCGCATCACAAATGACAAGCAAATAAACAACGTTCGTTATCCAAATGCACGCCAAACGGTTGGTAAAACAAAACGCACGGCAAACGATAATCAAATAAACGATGTTCGCATCACAAACGACAAGCAAATAAACAACGTTCGTTATCCAAACGCACACCAAACGGTTGGTAAAACAAAACGCACGGCAAACGATAATCAAATAAACGATGTTTATATCGCAAATGACAAACAAGCAACACACAAAAATAATGGCACTGACAATCCCCCTAACACCGTTTCATTGAAATCCTATTTGGCGAACAAAAAGGCGCTAAATGGAAACCAAAAAGCGCTCGCGTCGGTAGCCGCAAAAAATATCAAAACGGGAAATGATACTGTCCCGGCAACCTCTACACGTCCCAATAGCGGCAACAAAACCGAACAGCCCCGCACAGCTTCAGGGCGTTTTGCGTCAAAAGACAAAAACGAATCACTCAAAACCAATAAAGCACAGCAACAGGAAAAAAAAGACAACGCGAAAATGCAGGCCGGTTTTCTGCGTAAGCTCGGTGGGATAATGGGAGCGTCAGGCAAGACACTGACAGACACAAAGGAGGGGGGCGCAGTAGATGTCATGGGGTCCGCTGGTGGCTCTTTCTGGAAAGCGGGAAAAGAAGCCGCAAATGTCACCTCTAATGCCGTCAATAACGTGGTTTCACTGCATGATTGGGTTAACGGTAAGCGTGAGAAAACTCAGCCGGCAACAAAACAAGCCGCCATAACCCGTCCCTCTATTCCCGCCCCGGCATTAGGTGTTGAAAAACAGACGAAATCAGCCAACGCATTCTCAGCACAAGACCAAAACAACCAAACAAAAGTTATCAAAGAACAGACCAAATTAACGCAAGCCAATGATGAAAAGGTCATTAGCCTGCTTGAAGATCTCGTTGATAAGAATAACGAGAAGAACGGTGATGGCATTCTGGGGACACTCTTCAGTGCGCTGGCGATCAAAGCCATCGGAAAAAAAATCGGGGGCAAACTCGGGGCGGCAATTCTGTCTGCGCTGGCGCTGGGTAAAATCAAATCGCTGATATCCAAATTCAGATCCGGCGGCACCGATGACAGCGGTATTGATATTGACGTTGACGGGCGCGATAAAAAGAAAACAAAAAACAAAAAAACCATAAAAAACATAGGAAAAGGTGCAGCAAAAACAACAGCTGCTGTGGCGAGTTCAACGGGTACAATACTGGCGGGCAAAGCGATCCTTGACAGTGCCGAAGATAAGATCAGTGAAAATGCAACCCAAAAAACCGCAACAAAAGGGGCGGAAAAAGCGGCAAAAGCAGGGGCAGGAAAAAGCGCCGCCAAAGCAGCGGGGAAACTCGCAGCCAAAACAGCACTTAAAGCGGTTCCGGTTGTTGGAACAGTTTTAGGCGCAGGTTGGGATGCCTATGACGGTTTTACAGATACCGACGCACAACGTGAAACCTTTGGCCTAAAAGACGGCCAGGAAGCCACAACCCGTCAAAAAACAGAGTATGCCCTGGCAAACGTGGCTGATCTCGGGGGATTAGTGTCTGGCTCTGCCGGATTGTTGGCGGATGGGGCTAAATGGCTGGGCATGGACAGCGTGTCCGACGCATTGACATTTGATGCCGGTGACATTGCTAAAGCATTAGACAATAAAGTCACTGGCGTTCTTAATTTGTTCTCTTCTGATGACCAAAATAAAAAAGATGCACAACAGCTTAAACAAAGCGAATCAGAAAATATTGAGTTGGTTCAGGCTATCACTGAAGGCGCAGACAAAACAACTCAGGCCGTAAACAGTTTAGCCAATCAAATTCCCCTGCTTGGTGCTGAAATGGGACAAGATGGTAAGACAGTGCCTACTGTGTCTCCAACTACACCGCTTCAAAATAATTTTGGTGACGGCTTGAATATTGGGGGTAAAAACGCCAGCAACCGAAATTTCCGCAATAATAATTTTGGTAACTTGGTCTATGTCGGGCAGAAGGGCGCTCGCCTTGAAGATGCCAATGCAAAAGGCGAGCGTACTTTCGCTAAGTTTGATACCCCAGAAGAGGGCATGAGGGCGCTTGCCAACCAAATTACGGCATATGCTAACGGAACGTCAAAAGCGGTCGGTTATCAAAAACTCAATACCGTTGAATCCATCATTACTAAATATGCGCCCAAAAATGAAAATAACACCGAAGCGTATATAGCCAATTTATCAAACGCGTTAGATGTTAAAGCCGATCAGCAACTGGATCTATCAAACCCTGAAGTCATGACAAAGATGATCAGGGCTATTTCCACCATTGAAGGGGGAAACCCCCAAGTAACCGATGAATTTATCAAAAATGCAATCGGTACTCGTGACGAATCAGCCAATTCATGGGTCGGTAAGTTTAGCCCAGAAACATTGGCCCATGTGAACAAAGCACGGGCAGAAAATGGGCTGACAGCCATTCATTCAGGTGAACAATTTAGTGCGCCTGAAACCATAGGCACAACGGCTCAGGCGAAAGGAAACATGGCGTCTGTCGCATCACTGGCGACGACAGCACCTGAATCAAAAACAAAATACCAAGAGCACCAAGAAGCCAAAGATGTTAAAACGTCGGATGATAAAAAAACAGGCTATTGGGACAGTGTCAAGGATGCGCGTAATATCGCGGATGAAAAGATCACTAACGTGTTAGAAGGCAATAATGTTGCCGGTATTCGTCTGAATAGACCGGATGCAGGATTAACACTCCCAACGAATGCCAGTGCGAAAAATCTGCCTGCCGGATTACGAACGGCCATGCTGCCCGCCGATCAGATTGCCCTGGCACATAAAACGAAACGTGTCGAAAATCGGGCTTACAACCCGCTAGAACAAACACAAAGCTACAGAGAAAATATCCCCGTATCTGCCATAACATCGGCTAACAAGGGCAGTATTTCAGTTGCCCTGGCAAAGAATGTGAATGAGCCGTTACCAGAACCTAAACCGGCTTCTGGCAGTTTTTCACAAACGTTAGCGGATATTGTCTTGCCTAGCATGGCCGATACCGCTAAGAGCATGACACAAGGTTTTTCCAGCAGTGGAATGCTTGACGATATGCTAGGCACACTTGGATTGGATAACAGCCAAACTAGCGCATTTTCTCCCCTCACGGGCTTTATATCCCAACAAATTGATAGCGGTGTGCATGGAATGGTAGATACCGTTGCCAATACGGTCCGTCAACCGGTCAGCATGACCATGCCCAGTCGTCTGCCCACCGTGACGGATCTCGCTGCCAGTGGGGTAAAAACGCCGGTCACACGCGATAAATCGTCCAGCAATACAGATAGCGCCATGCTTACCCAGTTGCAAAAAATATCGGTGTCTATCGAAAAACTGATCGGCGTTCAAAAAGAAGCAAATAACAATGGAAAAGACCCCAATACAACCGAGAATTCCGCGCAGCCAGCACCGAGAAGCGATATTCCGCTGGGTGCCGCAAACGACGCACTATCCGAAATGCTCAGAGACAGGAATCACTAGGAATGAATGAGATTGACTGCTTACTACGTATCGATGCTGGTGGCTTAACCCTCAAGTCAGGAGAAAGCGAAGCCTTGCCAGCACGGTTAGAGGAATGGTTACGTACTCCCGTTGGGAGTATTTATGGCTTACCTGAGTGGGGCAATCCTTTAGTGGAATTCAAACATGAGCCAACCAATCAGCTTGTGGCCGTCTTCATTGAGAATCGTTTGATCTCCAAATTACGGACTGATGTTCCCGAAATCAGCCTGTCTGGGATACGCTGCGCACCCGCTAACGATGCCATAGATATGTATGTAATCACATTCCAAATACAAACCGGTACAGTCACGATTGGGCTGCAAAAGGGGAATTAATGACTATTCAGGATTTACTCGACAAATTTAATGAAACACTTCAGCAGAATAGCTGGTGGGCGCGTTTCACGAACAGCCAGTTCGTCAAAATGATGGTAATTTTTGGCGCACAAGTTATTTATTATGCGCAAACCTTTGCTGAACGCGCCTTAGCGGAGGGATTTATTTCAACAGCGACCAAACGTTCATCCATCTTGGCCGCCGCTGAAGATAAGGGCTATGTAGGCCGATTAATTACCCCCAGCAGTGGGTTAGCGTCCGTGCGAAATAAGACATCCAACCGCATTCAGTTACCGGCGTTTTCGACTTACTTATCCGATCATCAGTATCCATACATGATCATGGATGTGTTAGATATTCCCGCTGGCGAAACGATTACAGATATCAATATTAAACAGATGGAGATTGTTAAAGTCACAAAAAACGTCCAGCTGGAAGAAGATTTTACGTCTGTCATTCTGCCTAAAAATCTGACCGCTGAATGCGTGAAGATTGACGTCTACGTCACCATTGATGGTGTCGAAGCATTATGGGAAGAAAACCCGCAATTCCGCCTCGCAACAGGGACAAGTCAAAACTACGTCCTGTTTTATAAACCAACAGAACAATTAGGCATTCGCTTTGGCGATGGGTCTATCGGGAAAAAACCCCCAGAGGGCAGTATCATCGATATTCACGTTTGGTGCAGTGCCGGGGATATCACGTTGGTAGAAGGACAAAAGTTGATACCGTCGAATTCATTTTCTGTCTACACCAATAATTTAGAAATTATCACCACAACCCCTATCACCAACGGTGCAGGGAGTGAAACGACGGAAGAAATCCGAAACCGCGCTCAATACTACATTGCCTATGACGATCAGGTGGTTTGGGGTGGGGACTACAAATTTTATTTGAAGTCAAAAATTGTCGGCACGTCATGGCTTAACATCTGGGGAGAGCAGCAACAGGAAAAATCCACCGGCATTAAGGATCTGAATAATATTAACGCGATTTTCATTTGTGGCCATAAGCCCCAATCAACGCAGGGATCATTGAAAAAAGAAATTTTAGATGCCCTAGAATCCATTCCCAATGCGCTGAACAAAAAGTTCGTTTATGTCGAATCTAACGAACTGCCCTTCACGATAAAGCTCACAGGGGTTGCTATCAAAAGCGTCATTATTTCAGATGCAAAAACCAAAATCCGTGATCAGTTAAATACCCAGTTCGGGCGCGATGCCACCAGCTTTGATTCAAACAGCGCCGGTGATTTTGAACAGATCCGGGTCAATAACCTGTGGGCTTGTGTTGAATCGTTGGATGTACTGGCTGAATTCAACATTGAGGTTATTGGTATGACGGAGGCAAAACAGCTGAATGATTTTATCTATCTCGATACTGAGAATTCAGTGTTCGAAATCGCTTATTAAGGTTAGAAATGATTAAGGATTGGTTAAAGAACAGGCTTACACCAGAAAAGCAAAAATCAAAACTGTGGTGTGAGTTTACAGACAGCTTACAAGCCGTTTTAGAAAAAACGGTAGAGCCATTGTTGGAGCGCCTTTCCAATAGGAAGTCGATCTTTACAATGCACCCTGAAGACCTGGATAAGCGCATCGCAGAGCTGGGGAAATTTTTCATCATTCGGACGGAAAACGAGAAAAGCAAACCAATTTTGCTCTCTCAGCGTCTTGATGAGATCCATTTTAAGGGCACGGAAAGGCCCATTTCCTCCACCTTTTGGCGGGAATTTAACAACCTGCCGGCCAAATGGGCGCCTTTATGGGCCCCTCTGGATCAAGAACACTTTCCCTATGGGACAGTGTTTCTTCCACAGGAGCTGGTAGAAACCGCCAAATCACGCTATGGCGAGTTTTTTCTGACCTCGCGGGGGGTAATCCAATTGTCACTCAACACGCTGTATGAACAATATGGCTACAAAGAGCAGGCAAAGCTGTTCAGAAGATTAACGGAACAATTTGATCAGGTTATTGCGCCTCTTATTCCATTGGAAATCGTGTATAACGGCTTTCATTTTTTTTTCTACTTCACCATCACGGAAGAAGCGGAATTACTGATCCTCAAACAGCTCCGCATATTCATCGATGCGCAATTTAAACTTCAGGATGTCACCAACACATTATCGGGATATACCCGCCAGTTAAGACTGCCAAATCAGACCATCAGCGCCATTATCCGCCCGCTGAAACAGCGCATACATCGCTTTGATGAAATGCCCCTTGATGCGTGGGCGTTAGATTTACACCAAACGCCCCCTATTATTCCCATCCCTTTTGGCATGCAAAATGATCCACGGCTGATCCTCATTGATAACAAAATATGGATATCCACTGAAGGCCATTATGGGTGTCTTGTGTCACTGAAAGGGGCAGGGATAAAACGCTATTCATTTCCATCATGGGCGAAAAAGGTGTGTTTACCGATCCCCGCTGAACAGATCGCACGGGTAGAAAAAATAACCTACTGTATCATGCCAGAATACCTTCTTTATGACGTCCAGCTGGAAGAACACTACGATGCCGTTCGCCTGAAGCAGACAGCAGAACAGGTACGTATCAGCGCAATACCGGAAGGGCACAACACGGTTGAAAACATACGCCTTAACACCCAGCTCTCATCCAATATTCAGCTGAAAGATGACAGCGATATCACTCGCCTGCAACACATGGCTGAACAGATACGTGTCAGCGCCATACCGGAAAAAAATGAGACGGTCGAAGGAATACGGTTTAACACGGGGCTCTCATCCAAGATAGCGCCGGTCGAATTCAACGCCTTCACCCGCCTGAATATGACGGAAATACGCCTTTTCTACGCGGTACAGCTAAATGATAAGCGGGATACCGTTCGCCTTGAACGGACAACGGAACAGGTGCGTATCAGCGCAATACCGGAAAAGCGCGACACGGTTGAAAGAATGCGATTCAACACCGAACTGTCGTCCAAGATAGCGCCGGTCGAATTCCAGACACTCACCCGCCTGAACATGGCGGAAACGCGTCTGTTTTACACCGCTCAACTGCATGATCGCAGTGACATCACCCGTTTTAAACACTCGGCTAAACAAGTCCGTGTCAGTGTCATACCGGAAAAACGCGACACGGTTAACAAGATGCAAGTGGGTGCCGAACTCTCATCCAACATGGTGCCTGTCGAATTCAATGCCCACACCACCCATTTGAAAATGAAAATGGACGAAGTGCCATTAGACATGTGGGCGCTTGATGTCAACGTCCTCGCGCCGCCTGTCTTTATGGGTGATCCCCGTCTTAGGGAAGTATCCGGCCGGGTCATCCTTGAAACAACAGGACAGCGAGGCTGTTTGGTCAGTTACTCAGACGGTAAAATGAGCAGTTATGAGTTCCCGATGGGAACCACTGAAGTGCAGCTGCCAAGCGATGGTTTACATTCATTTAACGATATAGTGAAGATCGTCTTTATCTAGTCAACGCTAGACCAAATAAACCCCACAAGAAGGACTTTTGAGATGAAACTAACTGAATTACAACAGCAAATTCACCAGCAAAATGTTGATGCGGATTGGTGTGACAATCCAAGAGAACGAGGCACGTTACTTTGTTTAATTCACTCAGAAATCAGCGAGGCAATGGAGGGAGAGCGTAAAAATTTGATGGGCGACCATTTGCCTCATCGTCCTATGGCTGAGGTCGAATTGGCTGATGCAGTGATCCGAATTTTAGATTATGCAGAGGCATTTGGTTATGACATCGAGAGCGCGATTGCTGAAAAGTTAGCATACAACAGACACCGGGCAGACCATAAACGAGAGAATCGCGCCAAGACTGGCGGTAAGGCATTTTAATGAAAATCAAAACAAGCGAACTGACGGGACGGGCGTTGGACTGGGCTGTGGCTAGGGCTGTTGGCATGGATATTTATATGGTCAATCACTACGATGATGAGTACGCATGGATTGGTAATGGTAGAGTTAGACAGGCAGCATTTGAAAAACCGATTATCACGGTTGGATTGTGTAATGACGTGCATATTGAATTCGAAGCTGAATCAAAACCGTATTCACCATCAACCGATTGGGCGCGGTGCGGGCCGTTGATTGAGAAGCACCATGTTGAATTAAACTTCAATTCAGTCAGTGAAGAGTGGTCGGCATACATATTTAATTTCGAAGAGCTTGAAAGTGTAATTGAAGATGGTGACACACCACAAATCGCCATCTGTCGTGCTGTCGTCGCTGCACAGTTAGGCGACGAGGTAGAGATACCGGATGAACTGATGGAGGGAGAAAGTTAAAAAACTGCGGGGATTAATTGACAGTTATTCAGGCATGGAACCAGAGGGCAAATAACGATGACCAGAGCAGCGATTGAGCGACTGAACAATTCAGCAGGCCATAATTATCAGTGGTCAGAAATGTGTCGGGTTCACCTCTGTAAAGGGTGTGGTACAGCAGAGCACCGCAGCGGCTGGTATTGGTGGGCTGGTTATAAATCAAAAGTTGAGCCGCCGTGTTACCAACGATGCTCTGAGGATGAACTACTGAAATGGCAAGAAAAGGCTATTTTCGAAGGGATATAACGGAGGTTAGATGGATAATTTCTGCCTGCATGAATCGAATAAAAAACTATTTTACGAAAATCTAAAACAACTACTCGACACTCACCAAAAACTCAGTATCTCAGTCAAACCCTACAGAAAAAAACGCTCACTATCTATCTCAGAATGCCCTATGGGTTTATTGAGAAATTATAGTTCCAATATACTGCCGTAAAATACACAGAATGAGGTTGTTTTATGGCAGATGCTCTCGCCTCCGTATCAAACGGAAAGCTCTACAAAGGTCAATTACTGAACTATTACTACAGTCGCCGTGCTGAATCTGCAATCGGTGTTAACGGCCAATTTTTAATTACCAAAGGCTGGTTTGGTACTTCCTCGCTGGTCACCGCCAACCCGACCGGTGGCTGGGATATTGCCAATATTCCCTTGGATTTTGCAAATAAAGATCTTCTGAAGAAATTCGCTGAATGTTCACTTATCTGTACCGTATCCGGTAGCACCATCTCAATCAATGCAACATTGCCTGAAGCGGATCTTCCCGAAGATAAAGCCTTTGACTTCAACACACTGGCGCTGGTGGATAACAAAGGCAATATTTTTGGCATCTTGTGCTGCCAACAAGACACGCTTCATAAGGGAAAACTATTTACCGCATTGATGACAATCGAGCAGAAGGTGGCCTAATGTCTCAGGTAATCAACGAAGCTGTCGTGCTTTCCAGTGACAGGGACTCCCTGCCACTGTTGGCCGATGTACAATATTTGGAGCCATACACATCAAGCGCCTTAAATCGTAAGCTGAAAGGGATCTTACGGGCAGGTATTTATGCCGGATTTCACCCCAAAGCGGGTGCTGGACTGTCAGTGATGATCACCTCCGCCTCAGAGAAAGACGGGCAGGGCGCAGCATCAATCAACGTCGGTAAAAGTCAGATTTCCATTCAACAGGTGAAAGATGTCATTGTTCCGGTTCCGGCCAGTAAAACCAGCATCATTGCGCTGGAAGCCAATTTTGAATTCGGCAAAGTCACCAACCAAGTAGATTCATCCTCCACGCTTAAAGCGGCTCATATCGTCGTGGTAGACGTTTCTCAGGGTATATCAGGCAATCAGTTAGAGTTATGCCGTGTTAACGTCCCTATGGACGCTAAGGCTGTGACACATGCCATGATTGATACCTCGCATCGTGTGGCGCAAACTGTTGGTATCACATTAAGCGAAAAGATCGACAGTGATGATGAAGGGATTGCCGCCAATCCCAAGGCCGTCAATATTCTCAGGAAAACATTGCTTGGTGATGCCCCTAATGGCTTAAACACCTTCGGCCAGCTGGCAAAATCGCTTGGCGGAAATAAAAACTTTGCTGAAACGACGAACAATGCGTTATCGGGGAAGATGTCAAAACAGGAAGTGGCTTTTCTTGATGACATGGGCAAATTTCAACATTGCTTATCGAGCGGTTTTTACAAGGTGGGAATTAAGAATATCGCGGCGGTTGCCGATGCACCGGCAGGGTTTTACGGTTACGGTATTCTGGAAGTACACAATAGCAATGGCGTCATTGCCCAGCGTTACACTGCTCATAATGGACAAGTCGCAGTACGACAATCCTGGGATAACGGGGCTAAATGGATCGGATGGACTCCGATCTATTCATCCACCACCAAACCCAATGCCGCCGATGTCGGGGCCTACGGCAAGGGCGAGACGTACAGCAGAGGGGAAGTCGATAGCCGTGTCAATGATGTCAGGAACTCTGCCAATAATGCCAACAATAACGCCAATGGGCGTGTACCAGCTGGCCGCAAGGTTAACGGCAAACCCCTGTCCGCTGATATTGCACTGAACGCCGCCGATGTCGGGGCCTACGGCAAAGGCGAGACGTACAGCAGGGCCGAGACAGACAAACAGGTCAATGATGCCAAAACTGCCGCCGCCAATGCCAACAACAACGCCAATGGGCGTGTCCCCGCTGACCGCAAGGTTAACGGCAAGCCCCTGTCCGCTGATATTGCACTGAACGCCGCCGATGTCGGGGCCTACGGCAAAGGCGAGACGTACAGCAGGGCCGAGACAGACAAACAGGTCAATGATGCCAAAACTGCC